>NZ_JAZBJZ010000005.1:0-94136 GCF_036349135.1 Tumidithrix elongata BACA0141 | reverse complement strand
TTCCTATGAAACCCCTCTTCTGTCTTTATTGCAAGGTTTTGTCCTGTACTAAGAGTTATTGCATATCGCCTTCTGGATTTCGCAACTGGAGAAAGACAGGAGTTTCTTGTTCAATCGGACTTAGAATCATCATTTAAGCAATTGTACGAAGATATGGCTAAAAGCTTAGGACTATGAGTTCTATTAGGACGAGAGAAAGCAAATCGCGAAGTATTCTATGAGTGAACAATACAATCAGGTGGTGGCAAGCCATTATGCTGCTTATCGTCCTCCGTTCCATCAGATGATTTTAGGGCGAGTGCTATCCAATCAAGAAGCCTTTGCCAATGGGTTAGATATAGGATGTGGAACGGGTTACTCCGCGATCGCACTGACCAAATATTGCCAGCATGTCCATGCGATCGATCCCAGCCAGTCAATGCTAGATCGAGCCACAAAACACGAAAAGGTCATTTATTTAAAAGGTGCAGGTGACAGCATACCTCTATTAGATAGTTCTATTGACATTGTGACCTTCGCAGGTTCTCTCTTTTATGCGAAAACAGAAGCCACAGTTAAGGAACTCAAAAGAGTTTGTCGAAGCGAAGCTATAATTATACCCTACGATTTTGAAATCTTACTTGAGGAGTCTTTACAGCAATGGGGTATAGACGCCCAGAAAACCCAATCCGCCTACGACCATCGTATCAACTTTTCAGATATCTCTAGCTTTACAGAATTAATGGTTGAAAGCGAACGGGTCAATCTAAAAGTTGCAGCTTTTGAGTTCGCTCATATATTGTTGTCTAGCCTTCAACGTTATCGAGCTTTTGCCGACAAATACTGCGTTTTAGATCCCTTCCCTTTACTAGTCAGCGAACTCAAAACAGATGCGCAGTTCCTCCTCGGAGCCAATATCTACTATGCAAAGTATCAATGCACTGATAAGCGATCGCAAAAATCAATGAGTTCTGTCGTAAAGAATACCAATTCTCGTTAAAATTACAACAAGTTGGGGTTTGAGTTCTATGCTCCCTCAAAAAAGTTGCGGCACAGCTTTACCTACAGATTGGAAGAGTTTGTGTATTTCCATTTCATGAAATCTTCTACAGTAGGAAAATATTGCATAATTCCATCTAATCCTTCAGGTCTTCCCTTTAAATAGCCTTCCAAGTAAACAGAATCATCCTGACTTGGCAAAATCCCCCGATCGCGATCGCGACACCCTTCTTGGTAACGAGTCTCTCTAAGATGCTCAAACATAGAACTTCCGCCCCTCTTTCCAATTTGTGAAAAGCTTATTAGATCCTGTCTATATTGTATCCAGTTTGACAAAAACAACAAACAGTCTTCTTTTGCAAAACGATAACTAAAAGTGATAGGTGAGAATTTCAAGGCGATTGCCACCGGGATCGCGGAGATAAAAGCGATCGCAGCCTTCTATGGGTTGGCGATCGGGAATAATTTCGACAGCCAGCGATTGCAAATGTTGCCGAAAAGCCTCTAGATCCTCAACCTGAAAACCGATGTGTCTTCTAGTTTCTGCATTATAGATTTCTGGTTCCGTTGCAATATGAACCTGCGTATTGCCCAACTGATACCACGCACCTGCCACAGCCTTTAGTGCAACAGGCTTGGGTAGTTCCGATAAACCGAGAACCTGCCCATAAAAAAAGCGCATGGCATCCTCTAAGTCAGGGGTTGAAGTAACTTGAATATGATCGATCGCTTTAAGCCACACTTTCTTTTTCTCCTAATTCTGTCGTTTCTAAGGAATCTGATTCTTTCTCTCTGTAATCTTCCAACGCACCGAGATTTTTAAGGCTAGGGAAAAGCCCAAGGGTAGCAAAGACCACTACGATTGTGCCAATGCCACCCCCAACCACCGCAATCACAGGGCCAAATGCCGCTGCCGCCAGACCTGACTCAAAACCACCAAGCTCGTTGGAGGCACTGATAAAAATACTATTGACCGCAGCGACGCGCCCGCGCAAATGTTCGGGGGTGCGAATCTGCACGAGGGTATGACGGATGACAACGCTGATCATGTCCAACGCGCCGGTAAAAGCCAACATCAACAGAGAGAGCCAAAACCAGCGGGACAAACCAAATACAATTGTGACAATGCCAAATCCTAAGACTGACCAGAGCATCGCTAGTCCTGCACGGCGAAAGGGTGGTAGATGGGCGATCGCCACCGCCATAATCAGCGCACCAATGGAAGGCGCAGCCTGTAGATAGCCCAGTTCTAAAGGCCCAACTTGGAGGATATCTTTGGCAAAGATGGGAAGTAAAGCCGTCGCGCCACCTAGTAGCACTGCAAATAGATCGAGGGAAATCGCTGCCAACACCAGTTGGTTTTGCCAAACAAATTTGAACCCTGCGGATAGGGCTTTGAGGGATATCGGTTCCGAACGATGGGTGACGGGACGAATGGGAATCAGCAGCACTGAGCCAAAGCAGAGAATCGCGGCAAGGGCTGCGAGTAAATATACCCCTGTGGCACTGCCGAGGGCAGCGATCGCCAATCCTCCCAGAGCAGGTCCAGCCACAGCAGCAATCTGAAAGCTACTACTATTCCAAGTGGCGGCATTGGTAAAGACACTGACGGGAATCAATTGCCAAATAAAGGCATCGCTCGCAGGTTTGAGAAAGGCTCGACTCATGCCAATCAGAACTAGCAGGGTATAGATCCACGCGATCGCTCCCTGACGATAGGAAACCATCGCCAAGCCGAGGGAACAGAGAATCAACAAACCAATCGCGAATAGGATTGTCCTTTTCCGATCTTGGCGATCGGCGACATGTCCTGCAAACAGGGTCAAGAGAATCATGGGCAAAACCTGTGCCAGTCCCACCCCACCTAACGCCAAAGCCGAGCCCGTGCGATCGTAAATTTCCCATCCCAGTGCCACCGTTTGCATTTGGAAAGAAGTAAAAATCAAAATGCGCCCGATCGCAAATAGCCGAAAATCGCGAAATCGCAGCGCCGCAAAGGCATCGCGATCGGAGGGAGGCGCAGTCGGAGTATCTTGAGAAGAGTCTTCAGGAGAATGTTTTGGGGAGATTTTCTGGTGAGAACTCATAGTTGTTGCAGTGATTAAAGCCTTACGGCGTAGATTTTGAGGCAAACACCTGATAGAGCAGCGCTAAACTGTCATCAATTTTGGCAATCTGCTCCTCTGTGAGCGAGTCCAGCAGATCGGCAATATAAGCACGGGTTAAATCTCTGGCTTGGTCGAGATGGGCTTTTCCTGATGGGGTCAGTTTTAGCGAAACGCGACGACGTTCCGATGGGTGGTCGCAGCGATGTACAAAGCTGCGTTGTACGAGCCGTTCGGTATTGGCAGAGGCAGTGGCGCAGGTAACGCCCAAATGCTCTGAGAGTTCGGCAAGGGAAGCACCAGGATTGCGATCGAGAAAAGCCAAGGTGCGAAATTGCGGAACCGATAGTTCTGTTGCCTTGCGATCGCGCATATCAGCCCGAATAAACCGCATCACCAAAGGAATTGTTTCCATCACTTTTGCCGCACATTGTTTTGACAACGTGGAGTCAATAACTGGCGCAGTAGACTTTGAAGCTTTTGGGCGAACAGATTTTGGCGATCCCATTGGATGGTTAACTCTTGGCTTAATTTTGACGATATGCCAAGTCATTCTATCCCGTTACATTCCCACTTGACGATATAAACGTCCGCCGATCGAGGTCAGCGTAACGAGAACAGCCAACAAAATTGCTGCATCAAAGCCATAACCATAGATACTCGTACCGTGCAAAAGCATAACGCCGCGCAGGGCATCAACCTCATAGGTCAGTGGGTTAATGTGCGAAATTACCTGCAACCATCCCGGCATGATCTCGATCGGATAGATCGCATTGCTGGCAAAAAACAAGGGCATCGTCATCAATTGTCCCATCCCGTTAAACCCTTCGCGAGACTTGATTACACAGGCAATGATAATCGAAAAAATCGAGAAGCAAGCTGCGCCCAGTAACACGATGAGCAAAACGCCTAACATAGGAATTACATTGAAATTAAGCTGTACGCCTAACACAAAAGACAGTAGATAAACCACCACGACCTGCGATAAACAGCGAATGCCCGAGGCGATCCCTTTGCCTAAAACAATGGCACTGCGAGGTGTAGGACTGACCAAAAATTTATGTACCAGCCCCAAATCCCGTTCCCAAATTAGAGACATGCCACCACTAAAAATTGCCACAAACAGCACGCTTTGCGCGAGAATGCCCGCTGCCATAAAGTCTAGGTAGGGTAAGCCATTGGTCGGAATTCCGCGAATGCGCGTAAATACCTGCCCGAAAATCAATAACCATAGGACAGGTTGCACTGCCCTGACAATCAGATCGGTGGCATCATGGCGCAATTTCCGAACTTCGAGTTCCGTAATCACCAAGGTTTTTGTCACAAATTCGGCGATCGCTTGCCACCAAAGCTGCCGTCGTCTAAAGCGACTTATCCCTCGTTGGGATGCATTATCCCAATCGTCGAGCCGTGCGCCGAGTTCTGGATACTTCACGATAATTGGTTCCTCCTGTGGTGATTTGATCGCCTGTGTAATGGATGAAAACATCGTCCAACGTGGTATTTTCTCGATTGAGAGAAGCTTTTAATTCACTGGGTATGCCTGTGACCACAACTTTGCCTGCTTGCATGATCGCGACGCGATCGCAGAGGCTATCGGCCTCCTCTAAAAAGTGGGTCGTCAAAATAATCGTCGTGCCATATTCTGCGCGTAACTGCTTGACCAACGCCCAGACATAGCTGCGGGCAAGCGGATCGAGACCGACGGTTGGTTCGTCGAGAAATAGGACCTGCGGCTGATGGAGCATCGCCTGCGCCACTTCCAATCGCCGAATCATGCCACCCGAATATTGACGTACCAGCCGATGTGCCGCGTCCTGTAAGCCCATAAATTCCAAAACATCCCAGATGCGCGGCTCCCGATGTTTGCGCGGAATGTCATAGAGCTTAGAAAAGATCAGAAGATTTTCGTAACCTGTCAGACTGCCATCCGCCGATAGCGCCTGAGGTACATAGCCGATCACCCGACGAATTAAGGATGCTTGGCGTACCACATCCAGCCCTGCGATCGCCGCACTGCCCGTACTCGGTGGCAGTAGCGTTGTCAGCATTTTAATCGTCGTACTTTTCCCCGCACCGTTGGGGCCTAGCAACCCAAATACCTCTCCTGCCTTTACATCGAGGTTGACGTTATCCACTGCCCGCATTTGACCAAAATCTCGCGTCAGCGATCGCGTTTCTAAGATCGAATCGCTGCTTTGGGCTTGGTTAATGTCAAGGGGCATATCCTCTGAGGTATGGCGATCGGTATTTCCATGCAAGTTAGCCACAGATATAGCCGCTCCTTTAATAAAACAATTAGATAATCTAACAATTTAAACTAAATATTAGACTATCTAACATTTTGCTAGATTGCAACCCTATGATGTTTATTTTTTAGGATGCAGCGATCGCCAACCACAATAATTCGACATATTTGTGTAATGCAATCTACGCGATCGCTTGGGTAAGCTATAGATCGAGTTTAAATTAGGGCTTATGGTAATTAACACTGTTGCTGGCGCTACACAAAACCCTGTGAACGATTACAAAATTTGGTACGCTGCAACCTTCTCGCCCAGCGTATCTTGGTTTATGGTCGGAATCTTGCTTTTGATTTTAGAGCTATTGGTTCCCTTACCCACCTTACTAATTGCGGGTGCAGCGGGCTTGGGGGCATTGGTTGTGGCAGGAGTTTTAGCCATTGTTTACATCCACATTTCCCTACAGATCGGTTTATGGATACTCTCGTCAGGATTTTTTATCTGGTATTCTCGCCGCTTTGTGCCTAAAGGAACATGGAAACTCAATGATGCTTTAGAAGGCGTCACCATTACAGAAATTCCTCCTGGGCAGACTGGTCGGGTGAAATATGAAGGAAATTCTTGGAAGGCAAGATGTGAAAATCCCAAGCTTGGAATTCCCTCCGAAGAAAAAGTCTATGTCATGCGCAAAGAAGGTACGACCTTAATCGTCGTACCCGAAAACTGGTTGACCGAACGCGAACACTAGCATGAATACTAAGTGAATTCTAAGTGAATTGCAGTTCTCAGATCTTATTCAATTCAAATAAATTTAAAGCTATGGAATATATTGTTGGTTTAGCGATCGTGAGTGCCCTCGGTTTGTGGAATTCCCTTAAAATTGTCAATCAAGGAGAAGAAGCTCTTGTTGCCACTTTTGGCAGATACAATCGCAAACTCTCACCAGGACCAAATTTCATTATTCCAATCATGGACTCGATCGCCTATCGAGGTTCAGTCAAAGAGCAGGTTTTAGATATTCCACCGCAGCAATGTATTACCCGCGACAACGTTCCAATTACCGCAGATGCCGTGATCTATTGGCGCATTATCGATATGGAAAAAGCTTTCTATCGCGTGGAAAATCTGCGCTTGGCAATGACGAATATCGTGCTGACCCAAATTCGGGCTGAGCTGGGCAATCTAGAACTAGATCAAACCTTTACTGCTAGAAATCACATCAACGAGTTGCTATTGCGCGATCTAGATGAATCAACCGATCCTTGGGGTGTAAAAGTGACGCGGGTCGAACTGCGAGATATTCTCCCTGCCAAGGCAGTGCAAGAGTCGATGGAATTGCAAATGACCGCAGAACGCAAAAAAAGAGCAGCCATTCTCACCTCTGAGGGCGAAAGAGAATCTGCGATCAACAAAGCTAGAGGACAGGCAGATGCACAACTCCTCGCTGCCGAGGCCTCCCAAAAATCGACCATCCTCCGTGCTGAAGGCGAACGACAACAGCAGATTCTTAAAGCCCGCGCGATCGCTGAGTCCGCCGAAATTATCTCTCAAAAGATCAAAGACAATCCTGATGCCGCCAAAGCCTTTGAAGTTTTGTTTGCCCTTGGTTATCTAGATATGGGTACAGTGATCGGGAAAAGCGAAGGCAGTAAGGTCATGTTTATGGATCCACGCACTATTCCTGCTACCCTCGAAGGCGTTAAGTCTATTATTGGCGATATGTCCCACGAGCCCTATCTCCCCGAAGAAAAATAGCCTATATAGAAAAAGGTTTCAGGTGTTATGAAACATCTGAAACCTTTTTCTAGTGGGTATTTAATTAAGTGCGGATGAAAAGACTCGAACTTTCACGTCAAAGACACTAGAACCTAAATCTAGCGCGTCTACCAATTCCGCCACATCCGCAGGTCGTTGCAGTAATTAGTGCAACAGTTTTTGATTGTAGCAAATTAGTGCAATTGTAAACAATTTAATTTATCCCAAAAAATCTTTACTATTTCACCTAGTCCATCAGTTAAGATCTCGTAATTACCCCTAGTTTTGTAACTTTTGACGCCCTCGCTACGCTTACAGGTTTCAAGTGCACATATCTAAAGCTCAAAAGATCGATCAACAGCAAAGCTATCCCTGTCCATGCCCGCGCAAACGTGGCACGCTACAGCCCATTACGCTCACAGATGCATTGGGGTGCGATCGCTGCTCCTTAATCTTTGTGGTTGAAGAGGGCGGATATAGTTTAGTGCAACTCGGCGGGATAGACCCCTATCGTCGTGCTTGGCAATGGGTAGGCTCTAAATGGCAACCCAGCCGTGGTTCAACCGCAAAACATCCCCTAGACCCACCAGTGTCTATGATGCTGGCTTCCATGGCACTATTGGTGATTTTGTTAGCGATAAACTCAGGGTCTCCTCCCAGCCTCTTGGTCGTCAGTATACTTTTAACTCTCCTAATTTTGATAACATGGTGGGTGCTAGTGTTGCGTCGTCGCGACTTCTAATTATTTGAAACCTTAGTTTCTTCGATATGAGAGCTTGAGTATGCCACCAGAAGACCTGACAGGCTTCGTTTATCAATCCCATGCTGCCGCAACTCAGCTAGCTCAGGTAAAGTCCAAAGATAGAAATCAGTTAATTCTGGATATTGCTCAAGCTGTCAAGCTAGAGAAAGATCGACTGCTTGAGGCAAACACACTCGATCTCGAAGCTAGTCGAGACATGGCGATTCCAGATTTGGTTCTGGAATGGCTAAAACTCACGCCCGAACGCTTACAACATACGATCGAATGCCTCAACCATCTGGCAAAGATGGTCGATCCCTTGGCGATTCATATGAACTATGAAGGCTACCGACGCGTGCCGATCGGGACTGTAGCCTTTGTGTATGAGGGATTTCCCCAATTAGGGTTGATCGCCGCCTGTATGTGCTTTAAGGTTGGCAACAGCATTATTCTTAAGGGAGGCAGTGAAGGCAGCCACACCCATCTTGCGATCGCGCAGTTGGTGAAAACAGTACTCCGCGATCGCGGCTTGTCAGAATCAAGCCTGACCCATGTGCCTCAAGGTAGCTCGATCAAGGATTTAGTTACCCAAGAAAAATACCTGCGCCTCGTGATTCCCTATGGTCGCCCTAGCTTTGTGCAGCAGGTTTCTAAACAATCGACCATTGCCCTACTCCCCACCGTTATGGGCAACTGCTACATGTACATTTCGCCATCGGGCGATCTCAACTTGGCACAAGAGATTATTCTTAACAGCCGCAAAGGTGAGCCCGACCCTGTCAACGCGATCGAAAAAATCATCGTTCATCGCTCGTGGCTTGACAAAGGCTTAGCCGAATGGATCGATAAGTTACAAAAACAAGGCTTGGTCGTGCGTGGATGCGATACCACGGCTGTTTATTACTACCGCTATACCGAGTTGCTAAACGAGCAGTACAACGAAGCCGATCGCATCAAGTTACCGCCAAATCATGGTGAAATCCCATCTGAAAGCCAATGGGGACAAGCTTACTTAGATCACACGATCGCCATTAAAGTGGTGGACTCCATCGATGAAGCGATCGCTTGGATCAATCAATACAGCAGCGGTCACGCCGATGTAATTTTGACCGACTCTTTACCCGAACGCCATAAATTTTCTAGTTTGGTGAATAGCAGCACGCTCTATATCAATGCCCACAATCGCTTTTATCGGTTTGGTACCATTGGCGAAAGCGGTATGTTGCGCATTGCCCTAGGGATGTCAAGCCTTAAGTCTAGAGGTGCTTCCCGCTACCCCGGCATGATCGATCTCTACGCGCTCACCACCACAAAGCATATTATTACGGGCAACTAGGCTGCGACTCAGTTCGACACCACTCGCTTCGCCTCTACTCATATCGCTGCAATATCTGCTCCAGCTTTGATACGGGCGATCGCGGCGGAAATCTAGGTAGCTGTTGTTCTTGGGGTGGATCTAGTTTCTCATTCCACAGACAAAGTACGGGCACTTCGTATTCGTATTTGTCAAACCAATTGAGATTGCTGGTAATTTCTCTAACTTCTAAGTCAAACTGTACGCGATTTAGCTTGAGGACTTCTTGCAGCTTTTCCAGCAAACTCTGGCATAGGCAACAGTCGGGCTTACTGTACAAGATTAACTTCATAACTGGGTTTACAAGGCTTTTAATTTTTCTAATTCCTAAATTATAGAAGTCGCCGAGTTATATGCGTTGCTTTCATGGCGATCGCATTTTCTTTGAGAATGCTGAAATCTTTACACCATAGATGTTTTAATCCACTAAAAATTAACCCTACATTCCTATTTGCTATAAGCCTTTTATCGCAAGGGTCTTGCCAAGGGAACAGTTTGCGTGAAAACTACTTCTTAAAGAAAAATTCAGAATAAGTAGGTCATTTTCTCTGATTTAGTGTAGAATCTCGCACGTTCCCTTGATCGCTTTGGGGAATCAAGAGTTAATCCCTCTAGCTCCTGTTTTTTGTTGCTCACACACACCATAAATGCTGATGTTTAATTCCAAAGAATCTAACTCTGGAAACAGAATGCGCTGGCTATTTGCTGGCTGTTTCGGTACAGCCTTATGTGCGCCACTTTCTTTATCACCAGCACAGGCAAATCGGCTTGAGACCTTTGTTTATGATTCAACCCAAAATCGCATTGAGTTTTCCCTAGAGCAAGACATCGAACCTAGAGGGGTCGTAATTAGCAATCCAACGCGGGTTGTGATCGATCTACCAGGCATTGCCTACAAGGGGCCAACAGTCAGACGTAGAGTCGGACATGGCGTGCAGTCTGTAAGAGTCGGGCAAGTCGATCCTAGTACGGCAAGACTCGTGGTTGAGTTTGCCCCAGATGTCAACTTTGACCCCAAACAACTCAAGCTCAAATCAAAAACCCCCGGTCGCTGGACGATGCAGTTGCCCGAGTCTGTAGCATCCGCCGATCTAAATAGCGGTACGAAACAATTTACTTGGCCTTTAACGGGCACAATCACCGCAGGGTTTGGCTGGCGAATTCATCCCATTACAGGGCTACGGCGTTTGCACAAAGGCATTGATATTGCTGCCCCAATGGGTGCTCCTATGTTTGCGGTAGGGGATGGCATCGTCAGCGATACGGGCTGGGATAATGGCGGCTATGGCAATTTTGTCGAAATTCAGCACGCGGATGGAAGCAAGACTTTTTATGCTCATGCTAGCCGTGTCTTGGTAACAAAAGGACAACAGATTGCCAAGGGACAGGCGATCGCAGAGGTAGGCAGCACGGGCAGAAGTACGGGGCCCCATCTGCATTTTGAAGTTTTACCCGATGGCAAAAACGTGGTCGATCCAATTGATTACTTACCCATTCGCCAAATTGTCTTAGACCTTGCCTCTAACTACAAAGATTAGATGGAACGTTTGTAGTCAGAGGCTGCAAAGACATAGAGTAAAGGAAGTTAACTTTAGAGTTAACTTCAGTTATCTATAGTTATCAGTTATCTACAGGGTTAAGGATTGCGCATTCGTTTCAATCAGCTTCGCCAAGTCCTTTAAAAACTGAGCTGCATGAGCGCCATAGATTACCCGATGATCGCTGGTCATATTGACTTGCATTTGGTTGCGCACCGCGATCGCACCATCCGCAGTTGCGACAACTTGGGGTTGAGAAGCTCCTATCGCTAAAATTGCGCCCGTATTGGGTGGCAAAATCGCATCAAAGCGATCAACCCCAAAGGTGCCCAAGTTAGAGATTGTGAATGTACCCGTACTGTACTCATCCGGTTGAAGCTGTTTCGTTCTTGCCCGTTCGACCAAGGATTTCCAATTGCGTGACAAGGTATAAATATCGGTTTGATCGGCTTTGGCTAGCACAGGTGTAATCAGACCACCGTCATCCATCGCCACGGCCACGGCAATGTTGATATCGCTCTTGTAAGCAATTCCTTGATCGGTAAATGCGGCATTAATGAGGGGATGCTTTTGCAAAGTTGTGGCTACAGCCTTTGCCAGCAATGCGGTCATGGTGACGCCCTTGGATTTGATCTGCTTGTAAAGCACGTCGAGAGCAGTGGTTGTAATCGTATAGCCCACGTGGAAAGTCGGTATGCTCAGACTGACATTCATATTGCGCACGACGGCATTTTGGAAAGTCGTGAGTGGTTGTACTGTACCCAGAGGTGGGGCAACAGGTGCTTTTGCCGCAGTTGACAGGGATCTTTGAACCGTAGGCTGTGCAACTGGAGCACTTGTAGGAGTGCTAGGTGTGCTGGCTGGGGCACTTTCTGGTGTGAGATAGGCCTCAACATCGGCGGCTGTGACGCGACCATTGGGACCAGTACCTGTAATTGTATTGAGGTCAATGCCCTTATCCTTGGCGATGCGCTTGGCTCTAGGCGAAGCAATCAATCGAGATGGCGATGCGGTTGGGGCTTTAGGTGTTGATGCGACAACATCGGGAATTGACACGACTTCAGCAGGCTTGGCTACGGTCGCGGCAGCGGGCGTGCTGGTAGTACCTGCACTGGTTACCTTCTTTTCGGCTTCGGCAATTTCTTCTTTGGTCTCGGCAACATAGGCGATCGCCATGCCTACAGGCGCAGCTTCACCCGCTGGGACGACGATCGCACCTAAATAGCCTTCATAGAAACTTTCTACGTCCATGTCAGCCTTGTCAGATTCCACAATCACAACTGTCTCGCCTTTCTCAACTTTGTCGCCAGGAGACTTGACCCATGAGGTGATCTTGCCCTCAGTCATGGTGGAACTTAAAGCAGGCATGAAGATTTCGTAAATCATAATGACATTGATAAAAATACTGACAGAATCGAGGACTGGCGGGCATAAGCCAACCTAAATCTTAGCTTGTTTTGGCGAGATTTCAGCGATTCCTTGCAGGATGCATCCCGCCGCCTTAAGCTGTCGGCGAGATCGACAGAAACGCTTTGTAAGAAAAAGCCTTCAGACTTTGAGCATGATTGACGATCGAGCTAACCGCACCCGATCGCGATCTCTTTGGTTTTAGGATACTTACTCAGTAATTTCTGAAAAGCCTGAAAGTCGAAACTTCTGGGGTCGATGCGCGTGCCCGAACGATCTACCGCTCTATGGGTGGTGATGCGATCGGGGGCTACTGAAGTTTTGGCGACGAGCCAAGCCAAAGAGCGATATTGGGCGCTGGTATAACCACTGTGGGTCTCCCCATCATGCATGCCATCCCATGGCGTCTCTAGAGAAATGTGATAGGCAAAGTTATTGACAGAACTGGAAAAACGAGGATTGGTCTGTACGGTTTCTTCGCCGCGAGCACCACGAAATACCGATTCCCCTGCGCCAAACGCGCGCTTGTCAGGAGGCACAAAATAGACAATGGTTCCATCTTGCGAAATCATGGTGTGATAGCTAGCTTGATCGTTTTCATCAGAATGGAAAGTCTGAAAAAAGTCAATTACGCTACTGGTCGAACCTACCGTTTCATGTAACACAATAAGCGGAGCATTGTCGAGCGTTCTACCTGCTAGATCTTTAAGATAGCGATCGCCATAATTACTCGGATCGGCTAAGGCGATCGTCTCTTTTGGTGCGTCGTTGGTCTTTTTGCTTGCAGTGAGGGATGTGGCGGATACCTTAGAAGCTCTCGTGGATACCTCTGTGGCTGGGGTTTTCGCTGTAGATGAGGCTATACGAGGTTCTTGACGAAACCGAGCCAACGAGATTGGTGTAGAAGTTAGCGCCGCAGGTAGAGAGGGATCGGGCGGATTAGCGGAGGGCTTCAAGACACAACCGGGTTTGGGGGCAAACTGATTGAGGTAGCTTGAAGTGACAGAAAAATCTGTGTTAGCTCGATTTTGGATGACAAAGTCAGCATCCGCGACAGAATAGGTTCGTGCTGGCTCGACCAAAACGATCAGAAAAATTACAGATAAGAAACAAGCGATCGCGACAAATATCTTTAATTTCATACTTAGCATTTTGAAATTCCTAGGCGATCGCTTGCTGTAAATTTGGGTACGAAATTGCTACACCATATATAAGAATTTGGGAAAAATACCTTTCATTTTCTCCCTTATTCGTTACGTTTGGGATAAGTCTCTATCATTTTACTGACTTCTTGACTTAGTGTGAATATGGCTACGAGAAAACGCTGATAAAGCTGTTTGAATTGCCTTGCAGTGATGGAGTCTAGAACCCAATGATAGATAACGACTAAAATATTATTTTCATTTTGAGGAACGAGGGCAAAGCTAGCACCACAAACTTGATTGGCATAAAGCTGACGGTTAAAAAGAGCTTCTAAAAACGCAGGATCGGGAGGATTGGGAATTATCGCGATTGGGGTTGACAGAGAAAAGAAACGACCTGTTGGGGAAAGTTGAATTTCTAGACTTAGTTCTCCATCCTTTAAGTCCACGATCGAAGGTGGCATGGGTATGGAAAGGCGACACCAGCCTGATTCGCTTAAGAGGATTTTCGGTAAATTTGACGATTCGCTCAGTTCGGTCAGGGCTGTATCTAGATCGGTTTTTAAGGACATTTTGCTTAAATTTACTACACTTGCTTTGCTGCGATTCAATCCTTAGATTCTTGAACAATGCTGCGATCGCTAGCGTTGCTGAATATCGCTAGCAATTGCGCTACCAACCGCAGGTACATAATTATCCACAAAACCATGGCCTTTGCCTGTACCGACACTATGCAATTTAGAACCCTTGGTTCCGCCCGTACCGATCGCCGCATCAATTTTTCGTCCCGTTTCGCTATAGGTTCCAACAAACATACTGACGACATCTAAGCCACCAACATACATATTGATATCAACAAGTGCGGATGGATGCTGAACGGCATTACCTGCATAGATCAGTTGAATATATTTATTCATGGCTTTTTTAGCTGCTTCCGCCGCAAATCCTTTTAGACTGATTTCAGCCAGATCCTCAGGATCGAGTCCAATTCCCGGATCGTTTGCTTGCCAATATTCCAGCACTTCCTGCCATCGATTTTGTTTGACCTCAGGCAGAAATTCTGGAATTAATTTTTCATGGACATTTCTGACCGCATTGTCTGTTTTGATCGTGCCACGACTGTGGGCGGATACGGTAACTCTTTCTTGGCGATGAACCGCATCCAGCATAATTTCTTCCTGCTTTTCTGTGGCTTCATCCCTGACTTCTACTTTGCCCTTGAGGCAATCCCACACATCGACCAGCGGATTGCCTCTCTGAGCGCTATAGGTGTAAAGCACGTCGATCGCACTTTGTCCGACTGCCATATCATCTTGACCGTCAAGAGCCTGATTCACAGACTCTTGTAAAGCGGCAGCACTCAAAATTCCCGACTTAGGCGCTACAGCCATTCCGTTGATATGCGTGACTTTGGGATACCAATCCCCCAAAGAGATCGGTTCTGGATAAGGGGCAATCATCGGAGCCTTATCGTTAAAACCTGTAACCAGCCCCATCGCAAAATACATCACCGTGCCATCTTCCATTTGCTTGCGTTTCACCTCTTCAATCGTGCGCTTGGGTGCTCGACCCGATATACGGAACTGCTTGCTATCAAAATCGCTAAAGTCACTGCCATATTCCTTACCAGCGCCAGTTACTTTTGCAGAAAAAGCATTACTTCTTTGCCTTGTTTTAGGCGCAGAGTCCATATCTTCACTGGGGGGAGCACCGATCTTCTCAATTTCCGCAGTGGCTTCCTGTCGCAATTTGTTCACGCCTTCTCTGCGATCGCTTTCTTCGTCTGCAACTTTTAACCAGTCATCAATAGCATCGAGCAGTTCGGAAAGTAGGATTCGGTCTGCTCCAGTTTTTTCAATGGCTTCAAGAATTTCATCTATTTTGGCAATTCTATTTCTTCTGTGAAATTTAACGCTGGTTGCCTTTTTAAAATCCTCTGCACTCATCAATCGCTGAATGGAAGTGTCAGCGATCGCGCCACGATCGATCGGAATGTCCTCTGAGCTAAGCACAGAACTTCTCTGTACTACTTGCTCTTGCTGTTCTGTTTGTTCTGGCTGCTCTGGCGATCGCTCTACCTCTGGCTCAGTTCCGATCGCTTGTTTTGCCTGAATTTTTGCCTGATAAGCTGCTTTGATACCCTCCCACTTTCTTGCCATGATATCGACCTGTGGGCGGGGAGCAAAAGAAATGTTCTCTAGTCGATGTCCTAGTTCTTGCGTCCGATCGTTGGGGGGGGCTGAAGATTGAGCTTGAGTCTCTTGATATGGGGCAAAGGGTCGCATCTGCAATGGACTGCCCGTAACGGCTGGCTGGTTATGCTGAACTTGTTGAACAGGCTTTTTCCCATCAGATGTATCGTATCGACCCATAGGATTTTTTGTCCAAAGCTAAGCTACATAGTCAGAGAGGGTACTTTCAAAGCCACGAATTATATATATTTTAGATCTATCAAGCCTTTTTGGGGTAAGCATTTGTATAAAATTTATTCCTGTTGCGATCGCGAAATGAATGATTAAGTAAGGTTTTACCTGATTTTTCTTGACAAATATTTCATTATTGTAACCACCAGTGTCAGCAAATAGGATTCAAAATATGAGCGAGCGAAAGGGACAGCAACTAGAGCAATACACAGAAACACATCCCCATGAGGTCTTGTTGGTCAAACTCGAACTGGCGGGCGAAGTTGATGAAGTGGCGATTTTTAAAGGTTTCTCTAGTTCTTTGATGCACCCTACAACCTTCGATCCCGATATTCCCATCATTCCTGAAACAGCGAAGATCGTCAGCATCGATCGCGCCAAAGCGCCCTACAACCCCAGTAACCCGCAATATATTCAGCAAGACCTAAGCTGGGAAGCCTTTCAGCTACTTCTGTAACACCAAAATTCCCATCATGCCATTTACGATTGGATAATGGGTGGCTTGGCTAAAGCCTGCATTTTTTGCCAACTTTACCTGCTCGGAACCAATAGGAAATCTCTCGATACTGGGGGCAATATAGGCATAGTCCGCTTCGACGTTCTGTTGTTTTGCCATCGGCACGACGATATTCGCTAGGTAAAATTCCTGAAACTTGACCAATGTCGGATCGCTGGGACGATGAAAATCTAAAATCGCCACATTTGCGCCTGATTTCAACACGCGATGTAACTCCGCAAAGCATTTGGGAATATCGATCACGTTGCGAAGTCCGTAAGCGATCGTGGCTCCGTCAAAGGTGGCATCCGCAAAATCTAAAGCTAGAGCATCGCCTTCTTGCCAAGTTATGGATTTTTGTAAGCTTGGTAGGTGTTTTTGGGCTGCGATCGCCAATAGCTCCTTTGAGAAATCAACACCAAACACATGCCCCGTCGGTGCGACTCGTCGCGCTAACAGTGCCGCAACATCCCCACTGCCGCAACAAAGATCGAGCCAAGTTTGCCCTAGTTGTGGATTTCCCCATGACACCGCCATTTTTTTCCAAATCCGATGCTGCCCCAAACTGAGCCAGTCGTTGAGGCGATCGTAGATTGGAGCAATGCGGTTAAAGATTTGACGCACTTCGGTCGCAGAGGTGCTGTTGGGAGCGTTGGGTTGAGATGTAAAGGAAGACATAGGGATTGAATGACTGCTTACCTAATCCTCATACTAGATCGGCATAAGTTAAACTAAAGTAAAATAACTTTACTTATCTTTATGGTTCAGGCGACAAGTCCCAGCTTCACAAGAGAAGATTGGCAGAAGGGCTATCAATCTTTACGTACCGAGCAGAGTTACTGGATCGATGAGATTGAGGGAGAAATTCCATCAGAATTGCAGGGCACGCTGTTTCGGAATGGGCCTGGTTTGCTCGATGTCAACGGTCAAGCTTACGGACACCCCTTTGATGGGGACGGCATGATCTGCGCGATCGCTTTCACCCAAGGCAAAGCCCACTTCGCCAATAGCTTTGTCAAAACTCCCGAATTTCTTGCCGAGCAAAAAGAGGGGCGCATTCTCTATCGTGGCGTCTTTGGGACGCAAAAGCCGGGGGGCTGGTGGCAAAATCTGTTCGATCTCAAGCTCAAGAATATTGCCAACACTAACGTCATCTACCACGGGAAGAGGCTTTTGGCTTTATGGGAGGCTAGCTTACCCTATCGACTCGATCCTAAAACCCTTGACACGCTTGGGGTAGAAACATTTAACGGGACTTTAGCAGCAGGAAAGGCATTCACAGCGCATCCTAGACTCGACCCTGAGACTGGAGATCTCTGGGCTTTTGGTGTCGAGGCAGGACCAAAGTCAACCATTACGATCTATAAGATCGACCCTCAAGGCGAACTGACGGAATCTTGCAGCCAAAAAGTGTCGGGATTCTGCTTTCTACATGATTTTGCCTATACCCCTAACTACCGCATCTTTTTACAGAATCCAGTCGCGTTTAATACACTGCCATTTATCCTTGGCTTGAAAACAGCAGGGGCTTGTATCGATCTCAAACCCAATACACCGACAAAAATTCTGCTATTCGATCGCTCGGGCAAACTGACAACCTTAGAAACCGACCCCGGGTTTGTGTTTCACCACTGTAATGCCTTTGAGCAAGGGGACGAAATCATCCTAGATTCGGTGTGCTATCAGGACTATCCCAAGCTAGAGCCCAATGTTGATTATAAGAATGTGAATTTTGACACGGTAGTTCCGGGGAAACTCTGTCGTTATCGAATCGATCTCAGGACGGGCAGCGTCAGCCGTGAAATTTTGCTCGATCGCTCCTGTGAATTTCCCACAATTCATCCGCGCTGTGTGGGGCAGCCTTACCGTTATGCCTATATTGGCGCGATCGCTCAACCTACAGGCAATGCCCCACTCCAAGCAATTCTCAAAATCGACCTAGCCACGGGCAAGCAAGAAGCACATAGCTTTGCCCCAAGGGGCTTTATCGGAGAGCCTGTGTTTGTGCCACGCAATGCCTCAACTACGAGTGTCGAAGATGATGGCTGGATCATTACGCTGATCTTTAATGCTGAACGCGATCGCTCCGATGTCGTTATTCTCGACGCTCAAAATATCGCGGCTGCACCTGTAGCAACCTTGCACCTGAAACACCATGTCCCCTATGGTCTACATGGCAATTTCACCCCCGAAATCTGGCATTAACCCCTCAATACCCCACCCAGCCTCCCCTTGCAAAGGGGAGGAGCCTTGATTTTCGATCTTCTCCCTACCCTGCGGAAGTCGCTTCGCGGAAGAGTGCAAAATGAAAATAGGGGCGAACAGCCGTTCGTCCCTACCAAAATATGTGGTGAAGTATTTGGTAAAGCCTAAGATGAGGCTACTTACTCCTCGTCCTCGTCTCCTTCTTCCGCAGCTAAAGGATAGATAAATCCTTTGTTTTGACCTGTCAAAATTGATTTGCCTAAAGAAATCGCTTTTTGTGCTGCTACGCCAGCCTTGCGCTTCCAAGCTGCTTTACGAATATTCTTTTTGGACTTTGATGTGCGTTTCTTGGGGACTGCCATGACTTTGCTTTATGTTTTTGATATGAGTCGGTAAATTTTTCGGCTTTTTTATTCTAAGCCATGTCTTTAGTTTGCGATCGCGATTTATAACTATAACATTGCACCGAACCTAAAATCCTGCTCTGAAAATTACTTTCTTGGTGCTTGCGTTACATTACTGCGGTCTTGATTGCTCGTGCCTTGATGCTGATTTTCCTCTTGGGCGTTATACAAAAGCAGTAAAAGCCCAGCGATCAATACACCGAGAAACATAAACTGATTAATCGGAATATTCGGTTTTTTCTTTTTAAATTCTTCTTTCTTTTTGATCGAGCGTTCTAGACCACATTTCAAACATACATAGCGAAACGGGTCGGTTGGATCGACAACAAAGCAGCAATTCCCTTGATGGTTATCCTCTTTACAGGCTTGTGACATTGGGTAGATTGTTGGTACGAGATGTTCGGAATAATTTCTTTAAAAAGTATAAACGAGTTTTTTGGGAAAAAGCCTTTCTTGCAAAATAATTTATGAAGCGTGCTGCAATTTGAGTAAGTGTTAACTTAAACCAAATATTCCGCTCGATTTGTTTTTGCACCAGAGATAATAGTCAAGCGCACACTTCCCACATTCCTATGACCAACACCCAGCTACCAAAAGTAACCCAGCCGCTCAAATATGCCTATTATCCTGGCTGCGTTGCCAAAGGGGCTTGCAAAGAATTACATGCTTCGACCATTGCGATCGCGGCGGCTTTGGAAATTGAACTAGTGGAATTGCATCAAGCTTCCTGTTGTGGCTCAGGCACATTTAAAGAGACTGATGAGCTGATGGAAGATACCGTAAATGCGCGGAATATTAGTTTGGCAGAAGAACTTAAACTTCCCCTGATGACCCAATGCAGTACCTGCCAAGGCGTGCTTGGGCGCGTGAATGATAAATTGAAGTTTACAGATTCGGCGCGACGTGACGAAGTGAATGAATTCCTGAGCGCCGAAGATCGACATTTTCAAGGAACGACGGAAGTTCTGCACCTGTTATGGATTTTGATTCGCGATTATGGCATAGAACGACTACAACAGAAAGTGAAGCGTCCGCTCACAGCGCTTAAATGTGCCTCTTTTTATGGTTGTTACCTCCTCCGCGCCCAGACAGTGACTCGTTTTGACGACCCTTACAAACCAGAGTCTCTAGAGAATGTGTTCCGTGCCCTCGGCGCCACGCCCGTCTATTACGAGGGGCGCGTGCAATGCTGCGGCTGGCCGATTTCTAGCTATGCTACCAATGCTTCATTCTCCATGGCAGGAAGACATCTATCGGCAGCGATCGCCGCTGGAGCAGACTGCATTGTGACACCCTGCCCCCTATGCCACTTAAATCTTGATTCGCGTCAACCAGAAGTAGAGAAAGTTATTGGACAAAAGTTAGGAATCCCGATTTTGCATCTACCACAGTTGATAGGACTGGCTTTGGGTATCGATCCTGTTACGTTAGGATTAAATCGCCATATTGTCTCAACCGTTCCCATTCTTAGGATTTTGATCTAGGAATTCTAAAATCCTTGTATTGACCTTGTATTGACCTTATTATGACCCCAGATGAATTTCTCGCTAGCTTTGGTAAATTTGGAATTCATCTGGGTTTAGAGCGAATTACTCAGCTTTTAGCCGATTTAGGAAATCCTCACCAGAGAGTTCCTGCGATCCACGTAGCGGGAACCAATGGCAAAGGCTCCGTCTGTGCCTATGTTTCGTCTATCTTGGAAATGGCTGGCTTCCGTGTCGGTCGGTATATTTCGCCTCATTTGGTCGATTGGCGAGAACGTATTTGTATTAATGACCAATGGATTGCTTCAGAAGATTTGTTGAAAGCACTCATGCAAGTCAAGCAAGCGATTCAGCCCCAACATCCACCCACGCAGTTTGAAGTAATTACGGCTGCTGCTTGGTGGTATTTCGCCGATCGCCAAGTTGATGTCGCGGTGATTGAAACAGGTTTGGGTGGCAGATTAGACGCGACCAATGTGTGCGATCGCCCCCTAGTTTCGGTGATCACATCCATTAGTATGGAACACTGGCAAAGATTAGGTTCGACCTTGGCAGCGATCGCATCCGAAAAAGCTGGAATCATTAAACCTTCCTGCCCTGTCGTAATTGGGGAACTGCCGCCTGAAGCCGTTGCTGTCATGCGAGATAAAGTAGAGGCGAATCACTGTCCTGTTACCTGGGTACATGGTGCTACAGCAATTAACTCCACAGCATTCAGTTCGGAATCTACGCTAGACTCAAGCCTAGAGAATTTAGCGGTATGGGAAGGGATTACCTATCCTTTGCCGCTTTTAGGCAAACATCAGTTGATGAATTCCGCGATCGCATTAGGAACCATCCAAGCGCTAAGAACGCAGGGATGGGAAATCCCCGAGTCCGCTGTAACAGAAGGCATGCGACGAACCCAATGGTTAGGAAGATTGCAATGGGTAGAATATCAACAGTCCTCTGGTGGGCAAAAAAGAACGCATAAATTATTGATCGATGGAGCCCATAATGTCGCGGCGGCTGAATACCTGCGCGAGTTTGTCGATCGTGCTTTCCCCAACCAACCTAGACGCTGGGTAATCGGTATGTTAGATACCAAAGATCACCTTGGCATTCTCCACGCTTTATTGCATTCTCAGGATAGACTGATTACCGTGCCCGTTCCTTTTCATCAGACTGCCGACCCAGAGATGCTTGCAAAGTTGGGGGCAACAATCGTAAAAGAACCTCCGACAGCCTATCCAGATTTAGAGTCAGGACTAGATGCGGCTTTCTGCGAGTATGAATCTCAGTATTATCCAGTCATCCTATGCGGTTCTCTCTATCTGATCGGACAGTTTCTTAGCAAAAATGGCTGAAGCGATCGCCGATTAACACAAAGTAGAATCCTTCATTTCTTGTAACTTGCGGTGGCTGAACTTGACCCGCTTAATTTGTTTTTCGCAGAGCTTCTCTAAATCTTGACGAGCAATCTCTGTTCCCTGCTGTGCATTAGTAGGATGATCGAACACGATCAAGCTATCTACTTGCTTGAGACCGATCAGACGGAACAGAATATCGATAATGCCATATTCCATACATTCGATATCTCGACTGGCAAGTTTTAAGCATTCAAGATTTGCCACAGTGCGACTGCAGTAGGCATAGACAACCGTCTTTTCAATATCAGGGGATTCTCGATTGCTCAGCGTTGTTAGCAACCAACCACCATAACGATCTTGAAGGACAAAATAGTTGAGATGTCTGAGTCGATTGGCGATCGCTTTTAATACCGAAGCAACTAAATTCACTGCCCCCGGTGTCGCTCCATCTTTAGGTGCATTCTTGATTAATAAAGCGATTTGTCGATCGAGAAAACTATCGTTTTGGGACATAATTTATCTTGTTTGAACATAATCAATGGGGCAGTAAAGTCGTCAATTCTGAATCCCTAACATAGACCTTGCAAAAGACGAATAGCTAAACGCTACTACATTGTTCCTTTAAATAGTCCTTGTGGCTTAAATAATAAAACAAGAATCATAATTAGCAACCCTACACCTAGTTTATAATCTGTGCCAATGCAGTATTTCGATAATTCGCCCAGAGAGGCGGGGCATGTAGTCGCAACTTCTTGGGCAATGCCAATGATCAATGCTCCTGCGATCGCCCCGTAAGGATTACCAATGCCACCCAAGATGACAGAAGCAAACATGGGTAAGACCAAGAACCAACCCATATTTGGGCGTAAATTGGTGATTAAGCCGTACATCGTACCACCCAAAGCCGTTAACCCACCTGCAATGACCCAAGTCCAGAGAATTACCGCATCGACATTGATACCAGTTACCCTTGCTAGTTCGGGATTGTCTGCAACTGCACGCATGGCACGTCCGATTTTGGTGTTTTGCAAAAGATAGTAAAGCCCTGCAATCACTGCGATCGCTGCCACAATTACCACAATCCGATTGCGCGTAATTAGCATGCCCCACAGATTTATGGCAGGGAATGTGGGTAGATTATATTTTTGGGGAGATGCACCCCAGATCAGCACCACAGCATTTCGTACTACCAAGGCAAGCCCAATCGAGACAATCATCATGGTTGTGGGCGTGACGCGACGTGCCCTGAGCGGCGACCAGAGAATTTTTTCACAGACCAAAACAAATGCGATCGCAACCAAACAACCAAACAAGATCGATAACCAAATATCTATCTTCATGACGGTGTTGGCAAAAAACGCCAAATAAGCCCCCAAGGTGAGAATGTCGCCGTGGGCAAAGTTAGCGAGGCGTAAAATTCCGTAGGTTAAAGTTAAACCTACAGCAGCCAGTGCAATAATGCTCCCCACTGCAATGCCGTCAATGCTTGATTGCAATATCTCCAACATCCTGGTTATTTCTATCTCCTAAATGAACGCACGATTTTTATGGCTTGAAGTCTTCAATAATATAAGAGAATCCGACGCTTAAAAAAGCGTGTAAAGGCACTCATAAAAAAGACGATCGCCCACTTGCGATCGCCATACCCAAGATTTATAGCCAATTTTCTCAACGGACAATGCTATGTTTGTGGCTGAAATAACGATTGTGCTGAGTAAATCGATGTGAAGATCTAGAAACCAAAGCTATGAAACAGCTTTAGCAACTGCTTTCATTGGTGTTGTACCTCTAGATCTTGGTCTATTTCTTTCTTCTTCGGTTACGGGAGTAATTTCAATGTGGTTGAATAGAGTGGTGACAAAAGCAAACAGTAGAAAAGGAAGAGACGTAACAATAATTAAGCCTACCGCTGCAAATGAATAAATAGGATGACTCATTAGGGCAAGAGCTGAGGCTAGACTTGCAAAAATCACACCTACCCAAACAATGATTTGACCAAAGATGTCACCCAAGGATAGGGTGCAAGTGAAGCGATATTTACCTAGTTCGTTCATAGCCTTTTACCTACTTTTAAAATTTTTGACTAAATTTTTTGACTTTATTTCACTAAACTTCCCAACTAAATGTCGCTGTCTGTAAACCTTAGAATGGACAAATTACTTGCTCGTTCACAAAGCATAGAAACCAAAATTAGAGATGCAAACTAAAGCAACCAGTAAATGGGTTGCATTAATATCTGCATTCCTATGGCGGACTTTGTAGAATGCAATTTAATTTAGTAAAGTTTTTTTAGTTAATGGATTGCATTATATAAAACTTCTTTATGTTTTTTAGTTACGTTTTATTTAGGAATTGGGATAAAGATTAACTTATGTGGGCTGAAATTGCTGAGCAGATTTCTCAGGCGACCAAAGAAAAGTTTAGCGTAGAGCATCGCCAACCTTTGGGTGGTGGCAGTATCAATCAAGCCGTTTGCCTGATCGATCGCGATCGCAAATTTTTTGTTAAAACCAATGCCGCTGCCAAAGTTGCCATGTTTGAAGCCGAAGCGATCGGACTACAACAGATGTACGATACCCAAACCATTCGCATTCCTCGACCGATTTGCTGGGGAGTTGCAGGGAACTCAGCATACATTGCAATGGAATGGATTGCCTTTGGTGGTCAACAGGACTGGGATTTACTCGCGCGCAAACTGGCTGCCATGCACCGCATCACCAGTACCCAGGGATTTGGTTGGCAACAACAAAATACGATTGGCTCAACACCTCAGATCAATACTTGGACATCTGACTGGGTGGCATTTTGGCTAGAACATCGCTTGGGCTATCAACTGCAACTAGCAAAGCGGCGTGGCTTTAGCTGCCGCATTCCCGATCGCCAGATCTTTGATGCAGTTCCCCCGTTGTTTGAGAATTATCAACCTCAACCTTCCATGGTTCACGGCGATCTATGGGGTGGGAATGTAGCATTTGCCCAGGGAGAACCAGTGATTTTCGATCCTGCTTTGTATTTTGGCGATCGCGAAGTCGATCTGGCAATGACCGAACTCTTTGGTGGCTTCCCTTCGCAATTTTATCAATCTTACGATCGCGCTTTCCCCCTTGATGCAGGCTATAAACAGCGCAAAACTCTCTATAACCTCTATCACATTCTCAATCACTTCAATTTGTTTGGGGGGGGATATGGACAGCAGGCGAGTCAAACGATCGAGCAAATTTGTCGTTAGTTTTCCATTAGAATCTAACCTCAAGTAGCGCCTCGCAATAACTAATTAATGTGGATAGCCGCGCGATCGCTTGTTGTTGACGTTGTTGCCATGTGGTAGGATTGCGGGCTACTTGCAACATTGTAAAATCAACACCTAATAACTTCAGTTGCTTATTCAGTTCAACATAGTAAGACAAGATCTTTTCTTCAAGTTCGCTAGATGCGCTGGAGATTGGGATATCGAGAATCTGCGATTGAAAAAATGATTGGATTTCGCTATGCAATTGACCTAGATGCTTGACAGAATTGGTGTCGCGATCGGAAACTTGACCGAGTTCTTCTTTTAGCTTCTCCAGTTTTTCTTTTAAAAAGATATATTGATTGTTACCCATCGATCTTTCCTCTGGTTGCGTATAGGTCATAGAATAGTTGGCAATTACCCTTCAGAACGAATCTATACCCGATTGGAGATGCCTCAAAACCCAGAAGAGAAGAGCGAAGAGCAAAATGTAACAACCTCTGTGCTCCATTATACAGAGTTGGATTCAGAACAGAAGAAACAACGACTCATAGAACTCGCATGGGTTTTTACGAAGCTAGGTACTACTGCCTTTGGTGGTCCCGCTGCTCATATTGCCATGATCGATGACGAAGTGGTAAAGCAGCGAAAATGGATGAGTCAAGAGAAGTTACTAGACTTACTCGGTGTCACGAACTTAATTCCAGGGCCAAACTCCACGGAACTGGCAATTCACGTCGGGTTAGAACGGGGTGGCTGGTTGGGTCTGGCGATCGCAGGGGCATGTTTTATTTTGCCAGCAATGCTGATCGTGTGGGGTTTGGCAGCAGTGTACGTGCAATATCAAGCCCTCCCACAGGCAGGGTGGTTGCTCTATGGGATTAAGCCTGTGATTGCGGCGATCGTAGTACAAGCCCTCTGGAAGTTAGGCAAAACCGCTGTCAAGAACCGAGCCACCCTACTTACGGGGCTAGCTGTCCTGATTCTGTTTGGTCTAGGAGTCAATGAACTGCTCTTATTGTTCTTAGCAGGACTTGCTGTAATGCTTGTGGGAAATTGGAAGTTTGCGAAAGATCGTCTGCGTAAAGATCGAGACCCTTCTACTTTTTTACTCCTGCCAGTCTTTCATCTTCCGATGCTCAATATGCTCCCATTTGCGAATCTATTTGCTACTTCTCTCGCTACACCCACATGGGCTAGTGTTTTTTTACTATTTCTCAAAATAGGATCTGTTTTATATGGCAGTGGCTATGTGCTGTTAGCCTTTTTGCAAAAAGACCTTGTAGAACGCCTGCACTGGTTGACATCTCAGCAATTATTAGATGCTGTAGCGATCGGGCAGTTTACCCCAGGTCCTGTTTTCACAACGGCTACGTTTATCGGTTACCTATTGGCAGGAAATGCGGGCGCGATCGCTGCGACAATCGGCATCTTTTTACCTGCTTTTGTACTGGTGGCGATCGTTAGTCCTTGGGTGACAAAGTTACGGCGATCGCCCTATACGGCTGGCTTTTTAGACGGCTTGAATGTGGCTTCGTTGGCATTGATGGCGATCGTCACTTGGGATTTAGGACGAGCTGCTCTAATTGACGGTTTGACAATCGCCGTTGCCCTCCTTAGTTGCGTGGTTTTGTTTCGGTTTAAAGTAAACTCAACATGGCTGGTCTTAGCAGGCGGTTTCATCGGTTTCATAGCGCATACAATTCGATAAAAAGAAACGTATATTTCATAAATTCTTTAGATTATCCATAGGCACCGTTGGGCAAAAATCCTAAGAGTTGTCTCAATCTGCGATCGGCAGTCTCGTAGCAGTGACTTGGCATCTGATAGTTCATAAAAGGTTCATACTTATGCCCAACTAATCTCTTGGCATAGGTAACTTGGGTAATATAACGGGTTACTAAAGAATCATTTCTAGAACCTCTGTGCCATACTTGGTTGTTAAAGCAAACCGCAGAACCCGCTGCACCTAAGCAGTTATGAATGCGGTCTTCATAGCCAGAGATATCACCATTGCAGAACTTACCAAATAGGTGCGAGCCAGGAATTGTCTGAGTTGGACCATTCTCTGGTGACAGCACATCTGTCAAATAATAGTTGACTGTAAAAGCCAAAACATTGAGGCGAATGTTGGTCAAAGGATTGCCATCAAGGGAGAGGACATGCGGCGTGTCATCCTGATGCCATGCGTTCTTCGCTAATCCGTCAGATTCCGAAGGCAGCTTAAAGGAGTTATTATGAATTACATGAATGGCATTGGAATTGGGAATACCCTCATCCATCGAGTATTCTGTGCCATTCGCTCCGCCAATCAAATGATCGGCAAATGTGACGATCGGTTCTAAAGCGAAGAGGTCTAGATTATGCTTAGAGTGCTCAAACATGCGCTTTACGATCTTTCGCGATCGCTGATAAGATTCACCTTCAGACTTTCTGAGGGCTTCGTCTAAATCGTTCCTTAATAATTCACATTGTGCGGGTGTTAAAACATTGGGAATCACAAGAAACCCATTGGTATGAAAAGACGCTATCCACGAACTTAATTGCTCTTGAGTGGCTTGCTGATTGGCTAGGTATTCAGGCATTTTTTTACCTCGATATTTCAAGTCAATAAATCTGCGATCCTTAGCTAAAATATCTACCTAACCATTTTCCCGCGATCGCGCTCAAAACACACTGCCACTGAAAAATTAACATGTCTAGTCCCACCGCAACGGTTTCACTGAAGCAACGCCATGCTTTGCTATCGAGTACGCAGCAGCAAATTAATTTGTTAGAGGCAGTCGATTTGTCCCATTTGCCAGAGCAAGGGAATTTTGAGGCAACGCTAAACCATCATCGTTGGGAAAAACTCACACCAAGTAAATTGGAAATCTTTCAAATCAATGTTGGTAAGCTCTGCAATATGACTTGCCGCCATTGTCATGTCGATGCTGGCCCCGATCGCAAAGAAATTATGGATCTCGCCACGATCGATGCTTGCCTTCAGGCTCTCGACCAGACTGAAGCGCATACCGTCGATATTACTGGGGGGGCTCCAGAACTCAATCCTCACTTTCGCTATTTGGTCGAACAAACTGTAGTGCGGGGTAAGCATGTGATCGATCGCTGCAATCTCACCGTCCTGCTTTTGCCAAGCATGAAAGATTTACCCGAATGGTTTGCCGAACGTGGTGTTGAAATTGCCTGTTCCCTCCCCCACTTCCGCCAGCCCAACACCGATAGTCAGCGTGGTGATGGCACGTTTGAGCAGTCGATCGCAGCCCTGCGAAAGCTGAATGCTGCGGGTTATGGTAAGGGCGATCCGAAGCGAAAACTCACCCTAGTGAGTAATCCAGTTGGTGCCTCTCTATCTTGCAATCAAGCCGCTCTCTTAGAGAAAATGTGGAAGGAAGGCTTAATGGAAAACCATAACATTACCTTCGATCGCTTAATTGCGATTAACAATATGCCAATCTCGCGCCATTTAGAATGGCTAGAGCAGTCTGGCAACCTACAGGCTTATATGGAACTGTTGGTTAATTCCTTTAATCCTGCCACCATATCAGGGCTTATGTGCCGCAACACCCTTTCTGTTGCTTGGGATGGGCGCTTATTTGACTGCGATTTTAACCAGATGCTAGAACTGGAAATTCAACACCCCGATCGCAAATCTCTTCACATTCGGGATTTGGCGACTGAGCTACTGGCGCAACGCCAAATCCAGACAGGTCGCCATTGCTTTGGTTGTACGGCGGGTAAAGGTAGTTCCTGTGGAGGTGCGATCGCTTAAATTTGGGATGCTAATTGGTGCGACTTTCAGAACATCTGACATACAACGCATCTCCCCATGATGGATGGAGGGGGGAAGTTGTCGCGACGCGTTCAAATCCATATTGTTCTAAAAAGCGATCAATTTCCCAAACAAATGCACCACCTGCA
This sequence comes from Tumidithrix elongata BACA0141, assembly GCF_036349135.1. Lineage (NCBI taxonomy): Bacteria > Bacillati > Cyanobacteriota > Cyanophyceae > Pseudanabaenales > Pseudanabaenaceae > Tumidithrix > Tumidithrix elongata. Next base: position 65,361 of record NZ_JAZBJZ010000005.1, on the reverse strand, counting down.
TATAGTTCCACATAACTAACTTCAATATTGATCGCTTCAATACAAGCAAGTGTTTTAATCGCCCCTTGCAAGGCTAACAGCTCAGCACCCTGAATATCAATATTGAGAATGTTAAATAAGCTAGGATTGCAATCTAATTCCTCAAGGAGTGTATCGAGTGTTTTAAGAGGAACCTCAATTTGAGCAACCTCCTCAATGGTAGGATAGATTTCACGATGTTGTTTTAGAGGCAATAGAGAACTACTTTGGTCGTAGGAGGTAATATGGAAATTCGCCATACCATTTGTATTTGAGATGGCACAATTGACACAGGTAATCTTGTCTCGATTTGCAAAAGACTGAGCATAAATTTGTAGATCCTCAAAAATATTGGGATTCGCTTCAATTAGTAAAATTGGTGTTATGCCCATTGCTGAATACGATACAAGCTCCTGTCCTTCATGGGCTCCAATATGAATCACTCCTCGTGGAGAAATCTGATGTTTTTGAAATAGATCGTCGAGATCTAACATTTGAGGTTCTTCGTCGCTCAAAAGAGGGCTTAGTCGCTCGTTAACTGCAAGAAAATTAGAATATTCATAGTTTTCTAACTCAGGCATAAAAACGGGAATCCATTCTAAGCCTGTAGGCTGTATTGCAAATAGGAAGTAATTATATTGATTGAATAAGTCAAATACTGCTTCCAGCGTTGTGCCAGCATCAGCATAGGTTCCACCATACTCAAATTGCAGATAGTCGATGCTCCCTCTTTGAAGTAATGATTTTGCTCCCTGTAAAACATTGAGTTCCGCTCCTTCCACATCAATCTTTACAAAGTGAATGTGATGGATTCCTGTTCGATCGCAATAACTATCAAGTGTTGTGGTTAAAACATTTACTTGATTAGGTGGATTCAGAGCATAGGTTAACTCTACTTCCTGACTACGCCGATATAGTGTGTTTAAGCCTGAATCTTGGCTATAGGTATATAACGGAAGAATTGCTTCTTGGTTGCTAATGGCAAGGTGATGACAAAGTAGTTGCCCTGCTGATAGACAGTTAGGAAAGCTTCGGGCAAGATTTCTTAGGAGTTTCTGATAGGTTACAGGTGTTGGCTCAAATAAATGGATTTGCAGATTTGGATGCCGATATAAGATCGATTGAGTCCAAGCGCCAACATTTGCGCCAATGTCAAAGACGACTCCGCGATCGCTTACAAGTTGGTCGAGTACCCAATTTTCCCCTGCTGTTAATAATAGTGGTTTGGGGACTTCAGGTGCGATCGCGTAGATGTCTCCCCAGAAATCTGATTCTTCTATCTGCTGAAGAATCTCAAGTAATGTATTTCCATCTACCCAATAGGGCAGCGCCATTTCTAGGTTTTCTCCTGAAATGAAATTAAATGCTTGATATCCAAGCTGTTGTAAATGTTGGATACATTTTTGGGTTGCGTCTGGAAATTCTTTGACAAACTCAAAAGAAAGGCTGGGAATAGGTTCTGACAATCCCTTCAGCACTTCTAATTCAAAGCCTTCGACATCAATTTTGCAAAATTGGGGTGTCCCAAATGTTGCAATTGCCCTGTCTAGAGTTGTGACCGCAACCTCGACGGGATCGCTCCAATAAAAGTCGGCAAATCTACCCTTCTGCCAACGTTCTGAAAATGTGGACAGTACACCTGCTTCTTTACAGATTGATAATTGAAGTATTCCCTCTTCAGATGCAACTCCTTGACCAATGATTACAACATTTGGGTTTCCGTTATATTTTGCTGCCAGCAGTTCGGCATACTCTGATTGCGGTTCAAAACAAACTACCCGAGCACCACAAGCAAGATAAAAATCAGTTTTTATTCCTTTGTGAGCGCCAATATCAAAGACTAGACCGTGAGGTTGGAGGTAGTTAGATAAAAAGAAATTCTGCATAGTCGCTCTCTTAGAGTGAATATTAACCAATACATTTCAGATGAGCCCTACGGTATCCAAATTATAGGGGAGCAAAATCTCGGAATTAGAGGGGTAAAGAATTTAACTATCCCTATAAGAACTGAGCAGGATCGACTGGTTCGCCATTGGCACGTACCTCAAAATGTAAGTGAGGCCCTGTCGAAAATCCCGTTGAACCAACTGCCGAAATTGGCTGACCTTTTTGAACCACTTGACCTTCATTCACAAAGAGCTCGCTACAGTGACCATACAATGTCGTCAAGCCGTTACCATGATCGATGATTACAGCATTGCCATAGCCGCCATACCAGCCAGCATAAATTACTGTACCTCGGTCTGAAGCATAAACCATGCTGCCGTAATCTGCACCAAAGTCTATACCTGAATGAAATCGTTCATAACCCAAAATTGGGTGCATCCGCCAACCAAAGGGACTAGTAACTTCGCCAACCGTTGGATACATCAGTTGCCCTGTACCCGGCATGATTAAGATGCCGGGAGCTGTTTGGGCTTTTGCCAAAATTAATCTGGTGATCTGCTGAGAATCTTGAACTAATCGATCTTCAGCAAGTTCTAAAGCCCGACGATCGCTTTTTAAGCGATCGATTACATTAGCTTGGGCAACAGCTTCGGCTTCAAAGTTTGCTTTTTGATATTTCAGCTTTTGAGTGAGTAGGGCAATCTCGTTTGCTTGGGTAGTCACCTGACTGCGTTGAGATTCTACTCTATCTGTATTTTGCTTGAGGGTAATCAGAAGTTGGCGATCGCCTTCATAAATACGGTTGAGTTGGCGATGGCGATCGGCAAACTGATTAAGATTTTGGCTGCTTAGGAGTAAGACCCACCACTTTTGCATTTGTTGTTTTTGCAGGTAGCGCAATCGCGCTGTTGTGGCACTGCGCTTACGGTTGAGATCGTATTCGAGTTCTTGCAGTTTCTTTTCTAGCTTTTGTAGGGATGTTTGCGCTACTTTAAGCTTTTGTTCGTTGTCTTGAATTTGCTCCGTTGTAACCTTGACATTGCGGCGCAGGGCATCAAGCCGCTCTTGTGCTGGTTTAGTGATGGCTTTGATCTGCTCTTGCTGCTTTTGGACAATTTGCTTTTGCTGCTCAACTAGGTCTTGGTAGTTGTGAAGATCTTGTACAGTTTGCGCGTAAACAACAGGCGTGAAACCAAGCAAAAGTACACCTATGCAGAATAGGCAGCAGATTAAATTCACAAGGAAACTGATCCTTGATTGCTGAGTTTGCTGAGTTTTCAGATGTGCCACCACAGAATTTTGAATGTAAGCTATAAGCGATCGATGTTTGTAGGCTGCTTTTAGTGGGCTACTCAATGTGAGTTTAGCTACACGCGCTGAATTGTACCGATACTTGCCCGATCTGGCTAGTCAATTTAATCGGTATTTGAAAATATTTACCAGCAGTCTAACGGAGAATTTAGACGGGCAGGCGATTTCAAGCTTGTTAGCTGTTTTGTAATTCTTTAATCGTGCTTCCATTCCTAGGATTTGCTCTATCTAACCTGTTTGTGTTAGCAGTAGAGGAAATAGAAATGCTAAAATCCCTTTACTGTAGTCCTACAAAACTATTTCGGGAAAGTTGACTTGTAGTTAAAGATCGAATCGGGCTAAACACCGTAAACCAGTAAACAAGTCAAAGGTCTTAAAATGTCAAACAGTCCCAACAAAATTAAAGAATTCGGTATTGAGAGTGCTAAATCCATTGGATTTGCTCTGTTGCTTTTTCTCGGACTTCACACCTACGTGGCTGAAGCTCGTTATGTAAAGTCGGGTTCCATGCTTCCTACCCTTGAGATTCAAGATCGATTGATGGTTGATAAGCTCAGTTATCACTTTCGCAATCCGGAACGAGGAGAAATTATATTCTTTAACCCACCTGAAGTCTTAGAAAAGCAGAATTTTCACGAGATGCTGGTAAAGCGGCTGATTGGCTTGCCAGGGGATAAGGTGGAAGTCAAAGATGGATTGGTTTATGTTAACGATCGCCCTCTGGTAGAAAAATACATTGCAGAAATTCCAAGGTATGAGTTCTCTGCTGTGGTTCCGCCCAACTCCTATTTGGTTTTAGGCGACAATCGCAACGATAGCTATGATAGCCATGCTTGGGGATTTGTCCCGCGCGATCGCATTGTTGGGCGTGCGGCTTTCCGTTACTACCCGTTTAATCGGCTGGGCGATCCTTCCCACTAAGTTCTGGCTTTGGGTGAGTCCTGCATAACAATTCTGTTTAACTATTCCTTAGCTAGTTTAGATTCAGAGATTACTCTGGTATACACTGCCTCGGTTTCAATGGCTAATTTTTGCCACGAAAAGCGATCGCGCAGTTCTTTTTGGGCATTTTTGACAAGTTTCTCAGCGCGATCGGGATTTTGTAAAACCTCCAAAATTCCTGCTGCCAGAGAATCACTGTCATTAACATGGGTGACAATACCCGTCACCCCATTCTCTACCACTTCGGGTAACCCGCCCGTGTCAGAAACCACCACAGGTACACCCGCTGCAAAGCTCTCTAGCGCCACAATGCCAAAGGGTTCATATAAACTGGGGAAAACTGCACAACTGGCAATTGTTTGTAACATACTGAGATCGCGATCGGACATAAAGCCCGTAAACGTAACTTTGTGATGAATTCCCAAATCCCATGCTTGTCGCTGCAATAAAATCGAGTAGGCATCCCCAGTGCCAATGATTACAAACTTTACTTTGTCTGACATCGCTGCCAAAATTTTAGGTACAGCATTTAATAGGATGTAAATCCCTTTCTCATAGGTGATTCGCCCCACGTAATAGACGATCGCTTCATCGGGCTGGGCATATTTTAGGTGTAAGGCTTCTGGATCGAAGTCGTCGCTATGCGATCGCTGCATTCGTTCTAGACTCAACCCATTGTTGACAATATCTGTTTTATCGGTGGAACACCCCAGAGCGCGTTCTACTTCTCCTTGCATATACTTCGTGCAGACAATCACCCTTGCTGCTGACTTCGCGAGACTAATTTCTTTATGGTGAACGTAATTTTGAGAATCAGAATGGATGCCGTTACATCTACCGTACTCGGTAGCGTGAATTGTTGCCAGTAGAGGTAATCGGAAGTTTTGACTTAAAGCGATCGCTGCATCACCCACCAACCAATCATGGGCATGGATAGCATCAAAGGGCTGGGTCCGATCGTTGATTAATTGACTGGCGCGATCGAGCATACTGCTATTCATGTTGGCAACCCACTCAAAAAAGTCGCCGCCATCTCTGACAGGAACGCGATATACCTCTATACCATCAACAACTTCGTGGCCTTTTTCGCCAGTCACTTCAACCGTGACAAGATGGATGTGATGCCCTAGCTTAACCACCTCTGGATATAGTTCTGCCACATGACGCGAGATACCGCCAATAATGCGCGGTGGAAATTCCCACGCTAAAACTAAGATTTGCATTGGCTTCAGGCAACCTTCAAAGTGTCAATGGGTATATCAACAAGGTTCATCTCTGAACTCGATCGCTATCCTCTAACTTCTTTTGATTCTCGTTTTCAGGAGATGCTCAAGCTTGATAAATAATCGATCGATTGGTTTTTAAGATTAGATGCTAACAACCTAGTCTACTAGATATCTTGAATCAGATAGCTGTAATCGTAAGGATTTATACTTAATCGATTAATTAAATAAGCAAGCAATCGATTCAGTCGGTAATTTAAGTAAGGTATCGATGGATTAACCAATGCAATAGATGCGATCTCGCCCCAATTCTTTTGCTCGAAACAGGGCATGATCGGCAAAGCGCACTAACACGGTTGGATCGGCTTTAACAACAGGCATGATACTGGCAATGCCAAAGCTTAGGGTGACATACTTACTTACTGGCGAGGGATCGTGAACGATCTTTAAATTTTTTACTGCTAATTGAATTGCTTCGGCAACATGCAAAGCACCATCAATTTCTGTATTTGGTAAAATAATGGCAAACTCTTCGCCACCATAACGTGCTGCCAAATCCGCAGGACGGCGTACCGAGCCAGCGATCGCTTGAGAGACCTGTCGCAAACATTCATCTCCACCCAAATGATCGTAGGTATCGTTATAGGCTTTGAAAAAGTCAATATCACACATAATCAGCGACAGAGGCGCTTTTTCTCGCGCAAGCCTCTGCCACTCAAAGTTTAACTGCTGATCGAAGCAGCGCCGATTAGCAATTTGGGTCAAATAGTCTAGGTTCGTGATCTTGATTAGCTCAAGATTTGCGTTTTGCAACTGTTCGTAAAGTTGGGCTTTTTGGACGGCAATTTCTAGTTGAGTGGCGATCGCCGCAATCAAATTAATCTCTGGTTGTTGCCAATGGCGTGGCTCATTACATTGCTGCACGACAAGTAACCCCCAAAGCATCTCAGAGCTAGACTCCTCTTCGTTGCTGCCTTGATCGACCAGAATGGGTACAGTGAGACAAGCTCGAATTTGCAGACATTGCAGGGATTGTACGACCTCATTGGGGAAGTTAGTTTGCGAGAGATCGTGAATTACTCCCACAGACTCTTGCGGGAATGGATGACAGTTTACGTCTCGGCAGTAAGTATCTAGGTTGTCACCCATTAGGGAGCTATAACCATCAGCAACAGCTTCAGCGATAACGCTGCCATTGCCACTTGGCGAGATCCGACAAACCACTACACGATCGACTTTTAATGCCTGCAAGATCTCTCGAACGGTATCGCCCAAAATATCTTCTAACCGCAGCGAACCGTGAATCCGTAATGTAATGCTGGCAATTAACTTATCCCAAGCCGCTTGTTGTTTGAGCAGGTCTTCATTGGCTAGGCGATCGCTAATATCATTGCCCGTACAGATGACATACTTCACCTTGTCGCTAAGATCGGTGACGACAGTATCTGCCCACTCGATCAAGCGGCGATCGCCCGAACGAGCAACCAAAAAGCTTTCATGGCGTCTAGGAAAATCTTGGGCGCTAAGGCTTGCAAAGTTTGCTTTTACAGATTCAACCTCCTCGGCTTGTACAAACACATCCCAGAAATATTGGTTTTGCACTTCAGCGAGAGAATACTGAGAGATTTGTTTACAGGTAGCATTTAGCTCAACAATACGCCCATCGCCATCAAGTACGAGCAACAGAGGGTAAACTTTTTCAAAGAGCAGCTTAAGTAGATCGTATTTATGGCGTAGATCTTGATGCTCAAGTTGATATCGAGCAAGCTCAGCTTTAGTTTGCAATAGCTCTTGTGCATAGCTGCTGCTAATTTGCTTGTAACTTAGTAAGCTGTTAAATGAAGACTCTTGCATGTGTTTGATACACAAAACTGCTTAAGATTTAGGAATTTAGTTCTGTACCCGGAGGTAGTTCAATCCAGGTATCTTCTTTTCCCTGCGTTTGATTAATTTCTGACAAACCTTTGTTTGATAGAAATTAATCAAACTGAATCTAGTGAAGATGAGTCTAGAAAAGCTGAAAAGACGATTTACAGGTAGTTGAGGATTGAGTGCAAGATAATAGCTATAAGAAATTTATAACTCCTTTGCTAATCAGAATTTTTGCCGATTTTTCTAGTATAGAGTATCACAGAGGTGAACGAATTCTGGACAAGAATTAGCATCAAAATAAAACGGAATTTGTGTGGATATCATGATTTTTTCTACTCATCAATAATGTAATGTGCAAAAGATTAATGCGAGAAAAATTTTCGTAAAGATTTCACGATCCCTAACAATTCAATCCTTGTTGTCCTACACAAAGCTAGCTAAAGATATAGGAACCCCAGTACTTAGATAAGTAAAAGTTACTATATCTAAATTTTGTAATTGGCCTATGGCAAAAGTTTTGTGATATGTTCTATCACAACTGTGTGATGTTTAGTCACCCTGTGACTGAGGAGGAGATTGTGTCAGAGAAAAATACAGATATTGTGAATCAGGTAACGCAACAAGCAAAGCAAACATGGACAAAAATTTCTCCATCGTTACAAGCGCTATTGCTAAAGTCTACCCAATGGTTAATCCCAGCGTTACAGAGCCTCAACAAAAAACTCACTGAAGTGGCTCCAACCCAATCTTCACTCTCGAATGAAGAGGGAGGCGCTAAAAAAGTTCCTGCCCAACAGGACACTAAAGCAAAAGCGATCGCGATTCTAGTATCAATCGGTACGCAAACTTTACAATTTCTAATCAAAGCTTTAGAAAGTCTGCAACACAAGCTAGAAGCAACCAGCGCGTCAGCACAAGACGGCACGGCACAAGACCTTACTGCCCCAGCTTTGCCCAAAGCACCCCTTCAACCTGGTGACCCATTGCCATTGCCCGATCAAGTTAAGCAGGAAGTGGGGACTGCTTGGACTTTTGTGCAAAAGCAACTTGTGCCTGTTGTTTTAGCTTTTATCACTAAAGTCGTTGACAAAATCGATCCGCCCATTAGTGCAGCTTGGCAAAAGGTGACAGCAACGCCTACAGTGGCAAATACTTGGACAAAAGTAGAGTCCAGCGATCCTTGGAAAAAAGTAAGCACAGCCATCGCTCCAGCCCTGCGATCGATGCAGTCGATCCTCGGTCAAATTCAGCTATCAGATAGTGTCAAGCACATTCTAGAGAAGCGTGCAGCCGTGACAACTCTGGTACTGGTATTTGCTCTATTAATTTTGCTTAAGCCAACGCGAGCTTTAAGCCATGCGGTCAAAGCCCCCACCCAGTCTCCCACTCAAATATCCAGACAAACCAAGCAGCCTATTCAAAAGCCCTTTAGTGACTTAGTGGCACCAGAAAAAGGCGATCGCGCTGTCTCTCCTAACAAGGTCAAGGTGAACGATATTCAGGTGCAGGTAACCGATGCATCTAAAAAGTATGGTGAAGGACTGATTAAGTCGGTACAAACCAATTTTAAATTGGGGCGTTTGATTGTTGAGTTGACCGATGCTTGGTATCAGCTCGATCCCGATCGCCAAAGCCAACTCATGTCCGATCTGTTATCGCGATCGCAGTCGCTTAAGTTCCAAAAACTGCTTGTTGCTGACTCAGAAATGCACTTAGTGGCTCGTAGCCCTGTGGCTGGCACTGAGATGGTGATTGTGAGACGGTAAGTTTTCCAGTTCGTTTTCATCAACTAAAAAGCTGTTGGTTATATGCCAACAGCTTTTTGCGTTATCCAACTAAAATATTCAAGAGAATCCACGCTCCCAGACGAAACCTATGGCTGACCTCAAAGATCAACGACATCCGCAATACATGGGCGATCGCCAAATTGTCACAGATTTGCTTGGAACGACACAGCCCAGCGATCGCAACTTGGCAGACCTAGCACGACTATGCATTCGCTATCGGGGGTTTCAGGGAGCGCGAGACATTCAAGCAGATTTGCTCAAGGTTTTAGCACAGTGGCACTTAACCGAGGAGCAGCTATATGCTAAGACCCGCGAGATTCATACCACCGCCAAGGTATTCGCCACCCACAATGATGGGCGCGATGATTGGGCATAGATTAAGCCTCCTAAAATCCCCCAATTCTGGGAGATTTTAGGGGGCGAAACATGTATCTAGACGTAGGTGCTAGCCTCCCTCTTAAGCTCTGGTGCGATGTTCTACGCCAAAGCCAACTAGGGTGATTTCGGTGGGAGCAACGGGTTTGTCGGGTCGCCGATAGGTGACGATCGTGCGCAGGCGCGTCTCATTGCTGAGAAAGCGCATCTGATCGACTGCGATCGATTTCTTATAGTAGGTGGTCATTTCTAGGGTTTGCCGAGTGGGCTGATAGGTAAATCGCCCCGCGATCGCCCCTGCTTCCGAATAACCCTCATCTCTGAGGTAGTAGCCTTGTACGATCTCTTTAGATTTTTCAAGTTGAGCGGCGATCGGGATCAGAGCGTCATCAGTGGTCTCAGAGACTGATAGCACATAGGTATCAGGCACAAATAATGCCTTGAGCTGCATGGATACCTTTTCACCCTTTTCAGACACCGTATCAAAAGCAATGGAAAACCCTGGTATGACCCGATCGTCGAGCATTAATGCATCCAGATCGAACATGATTGGCATCGAGTCCGATGGGGACATAATGTTTTGCTTATCTTGATAGGTCAAGGCCTTCACCACATATTCCGTGTAAGACCTTTCGATCTCGTTGGCATCGGTCATGTGGTAAGTGCGCTCAGTTTTCCAAAGCCCAGAACACTCGGCAAAAAAATCTAGAAAGCTCAGCATTATCGGTTTCTATAAGTTAACGACAAAAGCATCTTTAACACCCGGAATCCGCACGATCTCTTCTAGCAAGCTTGCTGGCAGGGGATCGTCAATATTTAAGACCATGACAGCTTCGCCACGCACCATACGGCGACCGACTTGCATACTGGCAATATTGACATTAAAGTTGCCCAACAGGGAGCCAAGCCCACCAATGATCCCAGGCATATCTCTATGCAAAGTTAACAACATATAGTGCGAAGGTGCAACGTTAATGGGGAAATCATTAATATTGGTAATCCGCAACTCAGACTTACCTAATAATGCACCAGTTACCGATTGTTGCCCGTGCGTACCATTGGCAGTCAAATGTAAGGAACCCGTGTAGTCTTCGATCGTGGCATCGCGGGTTTCGGTGACGCGAATTCCACGCTCTTTTGCCTCAAGGCTAGCATTGACAAAATTGACCCGCTCGCGCAAAGCAGGCGAGAGCAATCCCTTCAGCGCGGCTACGACAATTGGTTGACTTTCACTGGTGGCAATTTCACCTTGTAAGCGCACGTCGAGGGTATCGACACGACCACCTGCCAGTTGTCCCACCAGATTACCGAGCATTTCTGCCAATTGCAGATAGGGCTTGAGCTTTTGCCAAACATCGGGCCCCAACCCAGGAATATTCACGGCAGCGCGTGCGGGTAAGCCCAACAGCACATCGCGAATTTGCTCTGCAACATCTACGGCTACGTTGGTCTGCGCCTCTTCGGTCGATGCGCCGAGGTGAGGGGTAAGAATTAAGCGCGAACCCGCCGCTCTCAGGGTTGACTCCGCTTCTAAGGGCTCATTCTCAAAAACATCTAGGGCGGCACCACCAATTTGGCCATTTTTAACCGCTTCTGCTAAGGCAGCTTCATCAATGATGCCACCTCGGGCACAGTTGATGATCCGCACATTCGGCTTCATGATTTTGAGGCTTTCGGCATTGATCAGGTGGTAAGTCTCTTTGGTTTTGGGTAAATGCAGGGTGATGTAGTCAGATTCGCGGAATAGGATTTCTAACTCCACGAGATTTACACCCAAATGCTCTGCCCGTTCTGCGGTGAGGAAAGGGTCGTAGGCCAAGAGTCTCATGCCCAGTGCCCGTGCCACTGTTGCCACATGGGAACCAATTTTGCCTAAGCCAATCACACCGAGGGTTTTCTTGTAAACTTCTACGCCTGTAAAGCTTTTGCGATCCCACTTGCCTGACTTAATTGAAGCATTGGCTTCAGGGATATAACGAGATAGCGAGAGCATCATGGCAAGGGCATGTTCTGCTGCTGCGATCGTGTTGCCTTCAGGTGAGTTAACAACAACAATGCCTTGGCGCGTTGCTGTGGGAACATCAACGTTATCAACACCAACGCCAGCCCGTCCAATAATTTTTAGATTTTTACCTGCTTCGATCGCTTCTTTGGTAAGTTTGGTACCAGAGCGAATCATGATGGCATCGTACTCAGGCAGTGCTTTGATCAGTTCGTCGGGGCTAAGATTTGTTTTAACGTCAACAGTAGCAACCTGAGACAGGATATCAATACCAACTTGATCGATGGGGTCGGAAACGAGAACTTTTGGCATAGTTAATGAGATTCAGTGGTTATTCGCAATTTGTTACTGAGTTACTTCGTTATGGATAACTTCAGATCCTTTCAGTTGACTTGATTGAGGGCAAGTAACAAACAAAAAATAACAAAGCGAGAAATTATAGGACAAATTTGCTTATACCATTTATCCCTAAGCTAATTGCAGAATAATTACAAGAATTTAGTTTTTAGGCGATCGCCAATTTAACTTTTAATGCACCCACCAAAATCCTTATTGACTGGGATAAATTCATGCACAACCTCATTCGCAAAGAGTTCAGAGCGATCCCGATCGCGTTTGCTGGCATTATTATTGACAATTGATATGCTTAGATTGTGACAAAAGCCTCGATCTGATGCGCGATTTTTAAAGATTGAAACCCAAAAAATCATTGATAGCAATTCTCTATTTGAATAATGCAATCTACTGGCTTAGATCCCCGACTTTTTAAAAAAGTCAGGGATCTTAAAGTCGGGGATCTTGTTGTATGGATGAATCATCTAACAAATCCAATCCTTTAGGATTACACCAATCTAATTTTTTGAGCTATAATGGATCGACTTGGGACCGCAACGGTTTCGACGTGTTAGTGGAAATTATCCCGTGATGCAGGTCGAGAGCGAGTTACCTCTCGCAAATCAATGACTCAAACAAGTACATGCGAACAACATCGTACCCTTTGCTCGTAAAGCCGCTCCTGTAGCTGCCTAAGAACCAATTAATTTCGGTTTCGAGATCTGATGTGTGACTCCGTTAAACTCATTAGATAACCCCCAACGGACGCTGCAAAAAACTTCCTCTTGTAAGTTGTTTGCCTAAGACTATACGAGAGAATCTCCGCTGCTGAGGATAACAAGTAGCTCCCTCCATGAGGATCAGAATGGATAAACCTGTGAATGAGTGGGGCGTTATGAGCTAGTACGGACGGCAGTTCGACTCTGCCCGGTTCCATTAAATTTCCAATAATTTCAAATTTCAAAAAACTGCGATCGCAGTTTTTTTTTGATCGTTTTTTGCGAGCGCAGAATTCAAGTTCAAATTAAATTGAAATAGGCATTAGAATTATGAATAACATGAATTCGGGATAATAATTTTGGAACAAAGTAAGCCAACTTGTTAGAACCAAAGAGTTCGATCCCCCTGCCCTATCGGGCATCCCCCTTACAAAAGGGGGACAAGAAAAATTCTCCCCCCTTTTGTAAGGGGGGCTGGGGGGGGCTTGGGATGTATAGCGTTTCAGGTTTTCTTATCCCGAACTGACGTTGAATATGAAATTTATTTTCCTTTATATCTAAGCGATCGCATCTGAAAACGAATGACCAATTTATGGATTCGAGGGGGTAGCCGCAGTGGCAAAAGCGATCGCATTGTCCAGGAATTTCAAGGCTGGGCAGAAACAGACTTTGCCAAACATCCCAATCCGCAAGCTGCCTCGCAGTCCGTCTTGGTGCTATCGGTGGACTCCGAGCAACGCCAAAAGTTAAGCGATCGCCTCAGTATTGCTACCCACGGTCGTTATCCTGTCACAGCCGCCACGCCGCTTAGTTTTTTTCGCGATCAAGTCCTGCTGTTCTTTCCTTTGCTGATGCGGTTATTGGAATGGAAAGCCCAGTTTCCGATTTTGCTGCGGGTAGAAAACGAGCAGGAACTCGCTACCAAATTGTGGTCAGACCGACTCGATTCGGGTTTGCTCAGTATGGAAGGAGTAGGTCGCGATCGCGTCGTGCGGCGGATGTTGGACTTGTACCTACTAGCTGCGAATAGTGGGAAAGCGATCGAGCAAGTACCGCAGATCTTGAGTCAAGGCATGGAGGGGTTTGAGTCAGACTCCGAGCGAGATTCTAGAAATGCTGCGACGAATGAGAATCCCAAACAGCAAGAGAGTGCTTGGCAAAATGTCTGTGAGAATATTGGGGATGCGTTGGTGGAGTGGCGCGAATTTTGCTGGCGCAATGGGCTGCTGACCTATGGCACGATTACGGAACTCTTTGGCAAATATCTATTACCCAATCCCCAATATCGCCAGAAACTCCAGCAACGCTATCGCTATTTGATTGTGGATGATGCCGATGAATTCCCCGCGATCGCTTGCGATTTATGTACGGTTTTAGTCAAGAGCGGTGCAAAATCTCTATTTACCTTTAATCCTGAAGGTTCGATTCGATTGGGGCTGGGAGCCGACCCGAAATATTGGCTAACACTAGCGGCGCAATGCCAAGTCGAAACGCTCGATAGGATTCCCGAAAGCATTGGCAAGGAATATGCCGAACTGGTTTTAGATCTGGTTCTAGAGCCAAGTATGCGCCTGAGTGAATCCATCGACAGCTTCCATAGTATCGATACGATTTCACGGGCAAAATTATTCCGTTCCGTTGCCGATACGATCGCCACTGCGATCGCTTCCGAGCAAATCAAAGCCAGTGAAATTGCGATTATCGCCCCCGGTTTGGATAATATTGCCAACTATGCCCTAGTGGAAATTCTCAGTAAAAAAGAGATTTCGATTTTACCGCTCAACGATCAGCGACCCCTCTCGGTTTCCGCCGCCGTGCGATCGCTGTTGGCACTCATGACCTTGGTCTATCCCAATCTGGGACATCTAGTCGGTCGCGATCAAGTTGCCGAAATGCTGGTGTCTTTGAGCGAAGCGATCGATCCCGTCAGGGCAGGGCTGCTCGCCGATCGCTGTTTTTTGCCGCACCCCATTCAACCACAACTGCTCCCTAGCGACACCTTTAGCGAATGGAATCGCTTTGGCTATGAAGCCACTCAAGCATACGAACAGATCCGCCAATGGATCGAACGCCAACCCCATAATCTTGCGCCTTTGCTGCTTTTAGATCGGGCGATTCAACAGTTCCTCCAACCCAGAAATCTCAGCTACGATCGCCTCTCTACGCTACAGGAATTGATCGAGACGGCTCAGTACTATTGGGAAATAGGACTGCGATTGCAATGGCAAGATCGAAAGATTCTAGAAGGATTTATTCAACTAATCCGACAGGGAACGGTGACGGCAAATCCCTTTGCACCGAATGCACCGAACGATAGCGTCGTGCTTGCCACAATTTACCAATATCGCATGGCACGCCTCTCCCATCGCTGGCAATTTTGGCTGGATGCGGGTTCCTCGCTCTGGACGCAGGGCGGCGCAGCGGCGTTGTTTGGTGCGCCCCTGTTTTTGCATGACTGGTCGGGCGAAGTATGGACGATTCAAGATCGGGAGGCAGCCGATCGCGAACGGTTAAAACGATTGCTGCGCGATCTATGCGATCGCGCCACAGAGAGAATCTATCTTTGCTATAGCGAACTCAGTACCAACGGACAAATCCAAACGGGGCCACTGCAAGTCTTGGCGGATATTGCCACAGTGCCAATTTAAAATAGGGATAAGTTATCAATGGAATTAAACTAATATGAATCCTTGAAATTGTTCGAGAAAGCTAAATTTTTTTGAGATAAAATTAAATCACTCTAGAAAAGCATCCGCAATCATGTCAGAGAACTCAACTGTTCGTGGCGAGGATTTCACAAATATTACAGAAGATGCGATCGCCTCCTATAACAAAGCTTTGGAATTCAAACCTGACGACCATAATGCATGGATTAACCGAGGCAATGCCCTATTTGATTTAGGCAGATACGAAGATGCGATCGCCTCCTATGATAGGGCTGTAGAACTCAAGCCTGACACTCACCAAGCATGGATCAACCGAGGCGTTGCTCTAGGGAATTTAAGCAGACATGAAGATGCTGTTATCTCCTATGATAAGGCTATAGAAATCAATCCTGACACATATGAAGCATGGGGTAACCGAGGTATTGACCTAGGAGATTTAGGTAGATACGAAGAAGCGATCATCTCCTATGACAAGGCTGTAGAACTCAAGCCTGACAATCACCAAGCATGGATCAACCGAGGCAATGCTCTAGGGAATTTAAGCAGACATGAAGATGCTGTCATCTCCTATGATAAAGCGATAGAAATTAATCCTGACAGATTCGAAGCATGGCATAACCGAGGCGTTGCCCTAAGTAGTTTAAGCAGATACGAAGAAGCGATCGCATCCTATGAAAAAGCTTTAGGACTCAAGCCTGATGACTACCAAGCATGGTTCGACCGAGGCTCCATCCTCATTTATTTAGGTAGATACGAAAAAGGGATTGTTTCTTTATTCCAAGCCCTACAAATCAAGCCAGACGAAGATATTTTATGGGATGGGATGGAGACTTTATTACTTACTGTTAAAGAGCATTTTAAATCTTCTGGCAAAATTGAAAGTATTCCACTAGTAATTCAGGCTTATAAAGACGGAATTAAAATCCTTGAGCAAACAGGCGATCAAAAACGTCTTCTCAGATTTTCTTATCAGATTGGAAAAGCATTACTTGAGTTAGGAAACTACACCGAAGCAATTGAAAACCTCCAAGTCTGCGAACAAATCTCCCAAGAGTTAAGTGACATTCCTGCCTTGGCTTTGACCTTATTTGATTTAGCGAGGCTATTTCATATTACAGGCAGACTAGAGCAAGCACGGCTCTATTTCAAGGACTCGTTGCGGCTTTTTAGAAGATTACAAGATCTTGAAAAAACTGCTGCGGTTACATTGGCATTGGGCAACTTAGAAATGCAGATCGGCAAAATCTCCCAATCTAAAATCCATCTAAAAGAAGCAGAAAGCTATTATAAAGAGCAACACAACTCTGAACGCCTTGAGGAAATCAATTATTTACTACAAATTCTAGAGGCAGCTTAATTATGTCATCAAAACAATCTCGACTTGGCAAACACAAATCATCTTTCCAAAGATGGGAACTAAAAGAAAATCCATTTCGGGCTACTCCACCTGACGATCCTGAGCTGTTGGCACAAATATTTTATGGGCGCGATCAAGAATTAGATAATGCCATTCCTACTCTCTATGAAGGCAGAAATATCTTGGTGAGAGGAGCTTGGGGCATTGGCAAAACTTCCCTGATCCTCAATCTAATTTATCAGTTACAACAGGAAGTGGCGGCATTAGGTGAAAAGATGCTAGTTCTCTACCTCAGTGGTATTCCGGGAGAAAAACCCGTAGACTTTTATCGAGCATTATTAATGTCGATCGCTGACAGCTTAAAAGATCAGGATACTGATGCACAGGATGTTGTCAATAGTCTGTTAGGTTATTCTATCCAACGCACCAAAACTTCTACCGAAGGTAAAGTCCAATTGTGGGTATTCTCCTTTAGTATCAAAGATGAAACACCATCTAATCCACTCACTCCAAATGCTAATGCCGATCCTTATCCTTTACTTATTCGAATACTAGATAAAGCTGAACAGAACTACGATCGCATCGTTTTTGCGATCGATGACTTTGACAAAAAAGATCCTATTGTTGTTCAAACTATCTTAGAAGGCAGCCTAGATTTATTCCGTAATAGTAAACATCGAGCATTTATCGTCACAGGTCGAGGATTCACCGATCTCCAAGAGGCAACCTTAAAAGCTTTGGGCATCTTTTCTGAAGATATTAACCTTGCGCCTATGACTCAGGAAGATTTACGGCATATAGTCATCAACTATCTTAATAGTGTCAGAACATCTTCTCGCGACGATTGCTATCCTTTTACCGAAGAGGTAATGTCATTAATAACTACCTATGCGCAAGGATTTCCTCGGCAGTTGAATACCATCTGTGAAAAAGTATTGCGTCAAGCGGCATCTAAAGGATATGACGAGATTGATATAGAAGCTTTTACGGATGTTTGGCAATTAGTTCAACAAGACTATACCCGTTCTATTTCTCCTCAGTTACGTCATTTACTTTATATTGCCTACCAAGCAGGAGGAATCAGTGAAGATATCAAAGATGAGGATTTAGCTAAACTTGATGCCCTAACTTATGTTTCGCTATTACCTAAGCTTAAATCCATGGAAGAATTAGGCGTGCTAATCCGTCGAGAGGATGAAGGGGGCATTCGCTTTTTACCCTCTAAACTATATCAGCCTTCTACTTGAATTCCCGACTCATTACGGAATATCAAAACTTCTCCTTAGAATACCAACAAGATTTACCAAGCCAATCTCACCTACGATTCAAAGTGTTTCATTCACCTAGAATTGGAAGCCGAGCAGAAATATTAGCAACCTAAAACTCAGCTTGATAGCTGAGGGTGTCTAAGCTTCCAAAGCAACCCCGATAGTGAATTCGTAAATACATGTGCCACGATCGCAGGCAGTAAATTTCCAGTTGCTAAGGTGACGGAACCCAAAAGTAGCCCCACAATAGTTGCCCAGATCGTGTAGGGAATATGCTTGATGCTTGCCATATGTAGAGCGCCAAACACCACACTCGATACGATCAACGCCACCATATTCATGCCTAAGCCCGGAATCGCCACGCCTCGGAATAGCAACTCCTCGCTCATGCCGGGTAAAAGTCCCAGCCAGATTAAATCCACCAAGTTGAGCGGTTTCAAAACCATTTCTAAATACTCTTTTGCCGCTTCTCGGTAAGCTTCCCAATATTCATAGACTAGGGTACTTAAAAGCGCCACGCCCACACCCAAACCTATGCCGATCGCAAAGTGATCGACTTGCCAGCGCAATGGCACAATCTGCACCGAAAGCAGATAAGACCACCCCTTAGCGATTACCATCAAAACGAGGGCGGTAACTGCCATCGCCACTAAAAGCTGCGATCGCGTCATGGGTTCAGTTTTTGGAGTTTGGGTCATGTTTGAGGTTCGTGAATGATGGCGATCGGGGTGGAAAAATAGATTTTCTGAAATTCGAGAGTCCTAAAATTTAGCTAAAACTGAGACGAGCTGGTCAATTTCTGTCTCAGTCGTGAGATAGTGCAGCGAAACTCTCAGACAATCTGGTTCGGGAATCGAGCGAATCAAGATCTGATGCTCTACCTCTAATTGTTTCATTACCAGATTAGAAGCTTTATCTTGCATTTTAAAGGAAACCAGACCCACTTTGGGTGGTGCTTGCTTGATACAGTCAATCTGCGGAATTTCAGCCAATTTGTGCCAAAGCCGATCGCTGAGTTGACCGATGCGATCGTAACGTTGCTGCTGCGTTCCCCAGAGGTTGGCATGGGCGATCGCAGCTCTTAGTCCCGCATAGAGAGGATAGGCAGCACTTGCCACCTCAAATTTTTGCCCATCCGCTCGCCAGTCATAGTTTTTGGGCAAGCTGCGATTTTCCGAAGACTTACCGCTGACAATGCTGCGCCAACCGATAAAGGTTGGTTGCGCTGCCGCAAACGCCTCAGGGGCGACATACAACCCCCCTAAGCCCAAAGGAGCGCACCACCACTTATGTCCCGTAAACGCATAAAAATCTATACCCAATTCAGCAAGATTGAGCGGTAGCACGCCTACCGATTGCGCCGCATCCACTACCACCAAAACTTGGCGATCGCGGCAAAGTTGACCAATTTCTTTAAGGGGCAGTACCTGACCTGTATTCCAGCAAATATGGCTGATTGCGATCGTGCGAGTGCGCGGTTGTAGGGCTTGTTCGATCGCTTCAAGCACAGCTTCATCCCTATCATTCAAGGTTTGTTGCAAAGGAAAGTAGTTGATTTCGATGCCAAACCGCGTCTGAAGTTGCGCCGCGATCGCGATAATTCCAGGATGTTCGCAGTCTGAGAGTAAGAGGCGATCGCCTCGTTGCCAATCGACACTCCAAAGCGCAATATTACAACCTGTGGTGGTGCTATCTGTAAGCGTAATCGTATTGGGGCTAACCTGTAACTCTGTCGCGATTGCCTGCCGCACCGCCACTTTTTCGGCCTCGATCCACTGAAAAGCAGCGATCGAAAAGCAGCCTATAGCTTCAATCTGCTGAAAGCCCTGTGCGATCGCATTCAACGCTGCCTCACACATAACCCCTTGTCCGCCGTAATTAAAATAGGCACGTTTTGCAGGGGGATTTAGGGCGGGATAATGCGATCGGTGTTGCTGAAGCGCTGATTCTGAAAGATTTTCTTGCTCAGCCCCTTGTCCCAGACCTTGGGCTTGGCTTATATTCGCGGACATCAAATATTGCTCCTCTAAATTGCGCCTAAAGTAAATTGCAAGGAAATTGTCAATCTGGCTACCCTTATCCGATAGAATGAATAACGCTAAAATTTTTAGATCATAAGGCAGAGATAGAGAGATGAGCGACACTCTTTCCAAGGTTCAGGATATCGTAGCAGCACAACTAGGTGTTGAGGTTTCCGAAGTTAAGCCCGAAGCTAGTTTTGCTAACGACCTCGGGGCTGACTCCCTCGATACTGTCGAGCTAGTAATGGCATTAGAGGAAGAATTTGGGATTGAAATTCCTGATGAAGATGCTGAAGGGATCGCTACAGTACAAAACGCTGTCGATTACATCGATGGCAAAAAGGAATAGTTAAGAAGGTGGCTGCTTAACCCTCTAACTCTCTTAAATCTATCCAAGAATTTAAGATCGTATTTTTTAAGCTGTAAGTTTAAAATAGATTGAGGCAGCTATATAGCTTAGGTTTGGGCTTAGAAAGATATTTCCTTCATACATAGATAAAATGCTAATAAGATGCAAAATTCTCAACCTCTCTCTCGTGTAGTCGTAACTGGTTTGGGTGCAATTACCCCCATTGGCAATAACCTTGAAGAATATTGGCAAGGTCTGGCAACAGCTAGAAACGGCATAGCCCCCGTTACGCTTTTTGATGCGGCAAAATTTGAGTGCCGCTTTGGGGGAGAGGTGAAGAATTTTGACCCACATGCCTATCTAGAGCGCAAAGAAGCCAAGCGCATGGATCGGTTCTCTCAGTTCGGTGTATGTGCGAGTATTCAAGCCTTAGCCCATTCCAAGCTAGAAATCACCCCTCTTAACGCCGCTCAAGTTGGCGTTTTAATTGGTTCGGGGATTGGTGGACTTAAAGTTTTAGAAGATCAGCAAGAAATTTTACTAACCAGAGGTCCCGATCGCTGTAGCCCTTTCATGATTCCCATGATGATTGGCAACATGGCAGCGGGACTAACTGCAATTCATACTGGGGCAAAAGGCCCTAACTCTTGCACGGTAACAGCCTGTGCTGCTGGTTCTAATGCGATCGGCGATGCCTTCCGTATTATTCAACGCGGTTACGCCCAAGCCATGATCTGCGGGGGGACTGAAGCTGCGGTGACGCCGCTCAGTTTTGCTGGATTTACTGCCTGTCGTGCCTTGTCTCGTCGCAATGACGATCCTACCCATGCTTCGCGTCCCTTCGATCGCGATCGCGACGGCTTTGTCATGGGTGAGGGTGCAGGAATTTTAATTTTAGAAAATTTAGATCATGCGATCGCGCGTGGGGCAACCATCTACGCTGAGATCGTCGGCTATGGTGCGACCTGTGACGCTTACCACATTACCTCCCCTTCTCCTGATGGCGAGGGTGCAATGCGGGCAATGTCCTTGGCCCTCAAAGATGGGGATGTCACCCCCGATCAAGTCGATTACATCAATGCGCATGGTACGAGTACCTCAGCGAATGACTCGACCGAAACAAAAGCAATCAAGAAGGTATTTGGCGACCATGCCTACAAGCTAGCCGTTAGCTCAACAAAATCGATGACAGGGCATCTACTCGGCGGGTCTGGGGGGATTGAAGCTGTGGCTACGGTCTTGGCGATCGTCAATGATTGTGCGCCTCCAACCATCAATCTTGAAAATCCCGATCCTGATTGCGATCTAGACTACGTACCCCACCAAGCACGTCCGATGACGATTAATGTGGCAACGTCAAATTCCTTTGGCTTTGGTGGCCATAATGTCACCCTCGTATTTAAGAAATTTGTTTAGACTGCAACTTCGCTCAGCCCACAAGCAGGAAAAACAAACCTGCTCCCTGAGCGGAGTTAAAGGGAGCGTGTCAAAAAATATCGAGCTTAACTTAACTGAAGCCCTAGCTATACACCGCTGTTTCTAAACGATTTGCAAGATCGATAATGTCGTCTTTCCGAGCTAATTGATCGATCCATTCTGCAGGAATTGACTCTACGCCGAAATATATCCCTGCCAAGCCGCCAGCAACCGTGGCGGTTGTATCCGTATCGTTGCCCAAATTTACGGCCTTCAGCACAGTTTCTTCATAGGATGTACTGGTGAGCAAACACCAGAGTGCCGCTTCTAGGGTATCCACTACATAACCACTAGAGTTAATCTCGTCTTGGGTTAGCCCAGGAATATCCTCACTCAATACCCGTTCAAAATGATGAAGCTCACTGAGCAAGGCAGGTTCGACATAAAGCTGCTTGGCATCTTTGATCCCCAGCAAATAGGCATCTTGCGGATCGTGTCCCAAAAGGATCTGTACGGCAATGCAAATATAGATGCCACAGGCAATTTGCGATCGCGGGTGAGCGTGGGTAATACAAGAGACTTGATGCACCCGCTCGATTAACTCTCTCAAACTCAAAGTTTTGTGATAAAAAGCCAAGGGCAAGATGCGCATGATCGAGCCATTGCCATTCGTGCCATCACTGGTTTCGCCTGCCTCTAGGGGAGGGACACCCTGATGCAGCCGATAAATAGATAGAGCTGTTGTTGCCCCCACGTCGAAAACATTGCCATGCGCTGACCAATATCCTTGACTGCGCCAACGGCAAAAAAACTCGGCGAGCGCATCCAGAGAAAAGCCTTGACACATGGACTCTGCCAGACAAAAGCTAAGAGAGCTATCGTCTGACCAAGTACCTAAGGGCTGCTGCCAAGTACCATACCCAGTCATTTTGGTGATCGGTGACGCGACAAGCTCAGAACGGCTGGAGAACTCTACGGGTACACCAAGGGCATCGCCAACGCTCAAACCCAACAACCCTGCTAATGTTTTTGAATTCTTCAGCATAGCCATGCAAATAGGAGTAGGAGTAAAAAATCCAGCAAAGCTTACTTATGTAAGTGAATTATCTTAGAGGTTAATTTGAATTCGATCAAGATTGCCTCAATTGGTATTGACACGATTGCGATCGAGCCCATGTTTCACCCAGTTAATGCAATCAAACTCTGAGCGAAATATTTTGGGTGCAGCAATGTTAATCAAGCTGTTAGGAGGGTAGTGGTCATAAAAACATTTGCCCGCCGATTGATGAATGACCACCAAATTTTCTCGGTAGACATAACGACTTTTAAAGTAATCGACTACTCCCATACAGTCTGAGTGCTGATCTAAATGCTCTTTGGCAATCTCTAGCAGTTGCTCTAGTCGATCGGAATATAGCCCAGCAGGGTTTTCGGCTTTGTGCCAATTACCCTTATGACCAAGTTCTGAAAGCAATGTGTAGGAAAAAATGACATGACCATCAATTCGATTTCGTACAAAAGGAAGTATGAGATAACCCCGATACGAAATTGACTTGACATAGAGAAAACGACCCATATCGCTCTTACATCGCTAAATCTCATCTTATTTATTTTGCATCCTATTCGTACCTCCTACGCATGAAAAGCGATGTTTTTTTGCAGGATAGAGAAAGTTCCAGCAACTCTTAATAAAACGTAATAATTTATTTGTGTTTTTAAATACAATTCGGTAGCAAAAGATACAACTCTATGTTATTGTACTTATGACAAAACAAAGGAGATAAACATATGTCACTTAAAGATCAAGCTCGCAGTATGGCTGCTCGTAATCGTCAATCAGACAAGCACCGCGAAGAAGTCGTTTTAGGACGTGCTGCAAATGAAGTTGGTTTAACTGTTTCTGAAGCAACCAGCCACAACTGGAAAACTCACACCAACTAAATCGAGCGATTCGTAAACCTAGATATTTCATTGGTTGGGTTTTACGACATCGATTCACAAATCTATAAATTTAATAAATTAATACCTTGAATATCAGCTCTAGATTTCAAGCTTTAAACATAAAGCGCATTGATTCTAAAGAAGGGGTTATGGACTAAAGTTTCTAGCATTTATGCTTTGGGGCTTAGGACGTAACCCCTCTTTAATGGAAAATGGAAATGGATGGATATAGAAATCCTATGGATTTGCGTGCAGGGGCAATTCGTGAATTGTTCATTTACAAAACACAAGACCGCGAACGCAACTCTTGAGCTGTTGCAATTTCACTTGAAACTGGTATGAAAATTTTTAAACCTACCCTATTCCCATGAAATTTACTGCCTTAAACGAGCAACTTTACCGCTATCTTTTATCGGTATCTTTGCGGGAACCAGATCTGCTCAAGCAACTCCGCGATGAAACAGCAAACCATGCACTAGTAAACATGCAAATCGCTCCAGAGCAAGGTCAGTTTATGGCTTTACTCGTGCAATTGATGGGTGCCCAAAAGACCCTAGAAGTTGGTGTGTTTACTGGTTACAGTTCTCTTGCTGTTGCCTTAGCTTTACCAGAGACCGAAAAAGTGATCGCCTGCGATATCAGTGAAGAATACACAGCGATCGCCCGACGTTATTGGGAAAAAGCTGGAGTGAATCATAAAATCGATCTGCATATCGCGCCTGCTCTTCAAACCCTCGATCGCTTGCTTGCAGAAGGTCAAGCTCATAGTTTTGATTTTGCTTTTATTGATGCGGACAAAGAAAACTACGACGGTTATTACGAGCGATCGCTGCAACTTGTGCGCCCAGGGGGACTGATTGCGATCGATAATGTGCTGTGGAACGGCAAAGTCCTCCACCCCCAAACACAGGATGCCGACACCCTTGCGATTCATGCGCTAAATCAGAAATTGCATCAAGATCCTCGCATCACGCTATCTTTGCTAGCAATTTCCGATGGTTTAACCTTGGCGCTCAAACGCTAGCGATCGCAGGGCAGCTCAAACACTCAACCTAAGAATTCGTATGCTTTTCTCTGGTTTCCTGAATTATGCTGAGGTGCTAATATGTGGCAGCAATTTTCTGCGATCGCTTCAGTCTAGGCAATATCGTAAGTTTTTTTTGATGTTCGCCGGAATTGTTTATGCACCACTTATTTTAAAGGCAGGTTAAGTTACAAAAATAAGAGTAAATCTTAGGCGATCGCACCGAATTTCCGAAAATCAACCATATCTTTTGGCGACTCCTTGCGATTGTATGGGTGAGAATGTCAGACTATGGAGTAATAAAGAAACTTAACCAACACTTCCCCACTACCAAAGATTATGTTGGGAACAACCCTTGCAGGTCATTATCAAATTGTTCGACACCTAGGTGGTGGTGGCTTTAGTCAAACTTTTATTGCTGAAGATCAACACTTACCCGGTAAGCCGACTTGCATTATCAAGCAGCTAAAACCCGCTTCAGCGCGTGAAGGCGTGTTAAAAATTGCTAGAGATTTATTTGATAAAGAAGCCAAGGTTTTGTATCGTCTGGGCAGACATGACAGAATTCCCAGCCTTTTGGCGCACTTTGAACAGGATGAAGAATTTTTCCTAGCACAGGAAATGGTGGAAGGCCATGTGCTCAGTCAAGAAATTCACCGGCACCAATGTTTTAACGAAGACTATGTGATTGCCTTACTAAGCGATCTGATGATTACGCTTGATTTTGTGCATAAGCAACAAGTAATTCATCGGGATATTAAACCCTCTAACCTGATTCGACGAAAACAAGATGGCAAGATCGTGTTGATCGATTTCGGGGCGGTTAAAGAGGTCAGCACCCAGACAATTTCAGTTGATAATCCCGATAACCATTCTTATTCTGGCTTGGTTATTGGTTCGCCCGGCTATATGCCCAACGAGCAATATGGCGGGCGATCGCAGTTTGCCAGTGATATTTACGCAGTTGGCGTTATTTGCATCCAAGCACTCACTGGTTTGACTGCAACCGAAATCCCTGAAGATCAGAAAACCAGTGAGTTTGTTTGGCGAGATCATGTTACGGCTTCCCCTGCCTTGCTTGATGTCATTGATAAAATGGTACGGTTTGATTGGAGGCAACGTTATCAAACCGCTTTAGAGGTATTACATGCGGTGCAGCAAATTGCCCCTATTGTTGCAAACAGCGAAGTTACCAATCAAGCTGCCATCTCGCCATTTCTTAACGATTCGCTTCCAAGCCAGCCTAGTGTCCCAACACGACCGAAAGAAGCTACTGTTTTAGGGTTAGGCTCTGCTCCAGAAAGCAATCAAAGCATTTCCACTGAAAAGGTTTGCGAAGAGTTAGAGAAATTTGAAGATTTGGTTCGGGCTAAAAAATTACTATGCCTTGTCTGTACGGGCATTTTAGAAAACGATATCAACCGTTTAAATAATTTTACGCTAGCTGAACTTGTAGAAGATATCTACGATCAAAACCCGACACCAGAGCAACTAAAAAACAGCTTGGTTGAATCTGTAAAAATACTCAATGTTAGCAGGCGGAAACAGTATTTATATATTGCAAAAATAATCTTTAATGCGGTGGTAAAATTGTATGAAAACCCTGATTTTCGACCCTCCTCTAAATCAACCCAAAGTTTTTCACAAAAGAGTCTAGACACGCAAGCTCGCCTAAAGAGTCCTTATTTTCAAGTTTCACAAGAGCTGGAATCTGACTCCAATCATCTTAGGATCAAAAAGCTGATCTTATATGCTTGTAGAGATGTTTGGGAGCATGATGTCAATCGATTAAATCAGATTGAATTGGTTGATCTATTAACAGAAATTATTGAATTCACCCCAACATTAAGACAACTAGAAGCATCTCTGTTTGAAGTTGTAAATACTTTGTCGAAACCGATTGAATATAGTGCGATCGTCAATATCATTATTGATAAATTACAAAAAGTTTATTCCCTAAATCAAGATGTTGTAGCGACAAACCTACATGTCAATAGTAAAAATGACCTCGTTGCTGCTGAATTACCTATGCTTGCACCCGATTACGAGATTCAAGCAGGGTTTGACGACAAACAAAAATTCAATCTCGATCTTTTAGCTGATTTATTTGACTTGCGGTTGGAACTAATACGTTTTGCTAACCCATTAAGAACAAAAATTTTGCTGTTCTCGACATTGCATTACCCATTCTTTATTGGGAAGAATGACTGGTCAGATATTCGTACCCAAACCCTTGATAATCTTCTGCGTGCGCTCTTTTGTTCGTACCCTACAGAGTTTGAGGCTGAGAAAAAACTGATTCAAGTTGCCCATTCACTTGAAGAACCCGAACAGTATGGACAAGTGATCAGGTACATCGTTCGAGCAGTAAAACCGCTATATTCCAAGCTGACTGAGCTGTCCATGCGACATCCTCTAGAAGAGCAAAGAAGCTTTTCTGGACAAAATCCTTCATCGAAAACCTCTATTCATGCTTTAGGGAATAACAAGGCCACGCATATACACAATAATGAGGATGAAGACGATCAGACCTGTCGGTTTATCTAGCTCTGATGGCTGATGTTTCTGTCCGAGATTTAGCACCTTGGGCGACCAGTAAGTCAAAATGAGAATTGCTGGTATAACCTAGGGCTTATGGTATTCATCGGACAAATGTGATTAAAATATAGATTGGTTGATATTTCTTAATAAATCGTGCAAATCCAATCAAACTGGGCAAGTTGGTTTCGGGGACGCAAATTCGATCTAGAGCTAGGGGCGATCGCGCTGGTGTACTTTGTGCAGGGTGCTCTAGGTATCGCGCACTTGGCGGTCAGCTTTTTTCTTAAAGATGAGTTGAGCTTAGGGCCTGCTGAGGTTTCGTCTTTGGTAGGCATTGCCATGCTGCCCTGGACGGTTAAGCCCCTCTATGGTCTGATCTCCGATGGTTTCCCCATTTTTGGGTACAGACGCCGCCCCTATTTGATTTTATCAAGCGTGATGGGGGTATCCGCTTGGTTGTGTATGGCTTTTGTCGTATCTACGCCTCTAACCGCCCTAATCGCGATCGCACTGGGTTCTCTGTCTATTGCCTTTTCGGATGCCATTATTGATGCTCTGGTGGTGCAACGTGCCAGATTAGAAAGTGAAGGCGATGCGGGCTCTTTACAGTCCTTTGGTTGGGCGGCAATGTCCGTGGGCGCGATCGCTTCGGCCTATTTAAGCGGTTCCCTACTCGAACATTTTGGTTCTAGGTTTGTCTTTGAAATCACAGCAGTTTTGCCTTTATTGGTGGGGTTTGCTGCCTTTGCGATCGTCGATATTCCAATTGGTAAGCTGTTAGCGTCATCTGCTAACGAATCAATTTCAGGCTCGACCCCAGAATCGGCGCAGGAATTACCAGACGATTCAGCACAGACACTCTCTTCCTTTGCGATCGTGGGACAACAACTCAAGCAACTTCGCAAAGCCTTTATGAGCAAGCAAATTTGGTTGCCTGCAGCCTTTGTGTTTTTGTGGCAAGCTACGCCAACCGCAGATTCAGCTTTCTTTTTCTTTACTACCAACGAGCTCAAGTTCAATCCCGAATTTCTGGGTACGGTCCGTCTGGTGACTAGTGTGGCAGGTCTCTTTGGCGTTTGGATATTTCAAAGATTTCTCAAAGCCGTGCCCATGCGCCAGATTTTTTTATGGACAACAATTATTTCGGCGGTACTAGGCATGACTAGCCTACTATTGGTGACTCATGCCAATCGTGCGATCGGCATTGACGATCGCTGGTTTAGCCTAGGGGACAGTCTCATTCTCACGGTGGCGGGAAGAATTGCGTTTATGCCAGTTCTGGTTTTAGCAGCTAGACTCTGCCCCGAGGGCATTGAGGCAACCCTATTTGCCCTGTTGATGTCGGTGGTGAATGTATCATCGCTTTTTTCCTATCAGTTTGGGGCGGCACTGACCCGTTGGTTGGGAATCACAGACACGAATTTTGATAATCTGTGGCTGTTGGTTGCGATCGCAAATCTCAGCACGTTGCTTCCTCTACCTCTATTAAGTTGGCTCCCTGATGATAGTTCCGCTTCCTCAAAACAATTGGAATCAAGCTCATCTATTGAAATTGTCACCTTGGAAGTGGAAAAACCAGAAGTTATGTCCAGCTTATAAGAATTCCTATTCAAACTGTTTGTAGCGCTGCTAAAACCTCTTCAAATACGTCCTCCCATTTACCTGGTTGAGATTGTCGAAATAATCTCATGTTCGGATACCAAGGACTATCCTCTCGATCTAGCAGCCAACGCCAGTCGGGTACAAACGGAAGTAAAATCCATCCTTTTTTGCCCATTGCCCCTGCCAGATGTGCTACGGCAGTATCTACAGAAATAACCATATCCATGCGATCGATGAATCGGGCAGTGTCGGCAAAATCACGAATTAGAGGATTTAAATCATACAGCCGAGATTCCTGCGAAAATTCCTGAAGTTCATCCGCATCGCATCCGACCTGAAGGCTATAAAGAGCGATATGGGGAAGTCCTAGTATGGGTAAAAACATCGATAGAGGACAGGATTTATATTTTTGAAATTTCAGATATTCCCGATCACCTTTATTACTACTTGCCCAAACAATACCTATTTTTAAGTTAGAGGCATTATTGGTTGGAATTTGAGGAATTTCTTTGCCCCCTTGAGAAACTGAGATATAAGGGATTCCAGTGGGGATGGTTTGTAAATTCGTTCCAAAAATAAGCGGTAGACTCATTAAGGGAATATGAATATCAAAAGGAGGAAGCAAGCTATCTGTAGAGATTACCTCTATGGCTGGATATGCCTCTGAAAGTAAACGTTTCAGGGGAGGCGGAGATTGCACAAGAACTTTCCCAACCCGTTTTTGTACTAAAGGTAAATAGCGAATGAATTGAATTACATCGCCAAAACCCTGCTCAGCCCATAATAGAATGGTGGTATTCGGTAAGTATGTGCCATCCCAGACTGGTTGCGAAAAGTTGGGAGCGGTTCTGCCTTGCATTTGCCAACGCCACTCATTCTCTACTAAACCTCTCTGATAATCTCCTATGAGCAGTAAAGCCAGTGCGAGGTTATGATGGGCTTCAACAAAATTAGGTTTGATCGATATGGCCGTCTCATAGGCGGCAATTGCCGATTCGATCTTTCTCTGAGCGGCAAGGGCAATTCCCAAATTGTAGTATGCCTCAGCGAGGTGCGGATTAACGGCGATCGCTTGTTCGTGTTTTGCGATCGCGGCTTCTATGTTTCCTTGCTGAAATAAAATCGCCCCCAGTTTAGAATAGGCTTCTGCCAGATTAGGTTTAAGTGCGATCGCGCGTTCTAGATAGGGAATCGCTGCTTCTAAATGTTCAAGTTTAAAAAGGGCAGCACCGAGGTTGTAATTCGCTTCCGCCAGATTTGGATTAATCGCAAGGGCAGATTGATAATGGACGATCGCGGCTTCTAATAGGTTTTGCAAAGCTAAGAGTGCGCCAAGATTACAGTGATTTTGGGCTGAGTCAGGTTGCAGAGTGAGGACATCTTGAAAGCAAGCGATCGCAGTTTCCATCTGGTTGAGCCGTAGGTGAATTTTCCCCAAAGCACCAAGATTTTCGATGTCGTCGGGGACCTGTGCGTAGATTTTTTGGCGAATCTGTAAAGCGGTGGCATAGTCACCCAGAGCCTCTTTCTCTCTAGCTGATTCTGTCCAGATTTCTACTTGATTTTGACCATTGACAGAATTCATACACCCTTGCCATTCCTAGAATTTACTTTCTGCTTAAAGAAATCTTCTAATGCAGCGATACAGGTTCGGTCATCGTAGAGAGAATGATGACGGGCTTTCATCTTTTCTAGAATATGGTTCCGCCAATCTAGATCTAATCCCAGCCTCACTGCGATCTCTACATATTCGGCTTCCGTGGATGCAATCGTATCGGTTACACCGAGCATTTGTAAAATACCATAGGCATGTCGTCCGCGCATAAAGTCTCCAGGACAAGTGACGACGGGTGAATCACAGGCGATCGCTTCTAGAGTCGTGTTTCCTCCCGACCAGCCAAAACTATCCAAAAACACATCCGAAAGTATGTGGACATTCAGATATTCAGCTTTTACCAGACTTGGTAAAAAGACACAGTGCGCTTGAAAGCTGAGACCATAATCTGCAAAGGTTCTCTCAAGGCGATTGCAAAATCTTTGCGTTACATAGGCAGATTTATGACCGAGGAACAAAAAATTCGCCGAGGGAACTAATTTGGCGATCTCAGCAAAGATATAATCATGCTGGGGGAGATATTTGTAGAGAGATTGACTGCAAAAATAGAGAATGGCATCATCCGACAAATGGAAATGGGAACGAGGCTTAAGTGTCTCAGGTAAAATTGGCTTTGGATAGGAAATCGCAATATTTGGTAATCGAATCAATTCTTCTGTATAGTGCGTTTCAGCATTTTCTGGCTCCATTCGCTCGCTGGAGAGAAAGTAATCAATGGTAGATAAACCCGAAGTTACAGGATGTGCCCAACAAGTACACTGCATAGGCGCAAGACGCATCGCAGCCAAAGGTGTGGTATAGGGATACATGCCAATATCTGTGAAGACTAAAATATGTAAGTTGTCCTTAGTGACGCGATCGGCGATCGCGGCAAAATCATCGGGAATGTGGTGAAAGCAGTGACTCGCTTGTTGAAATTCTTTGGTGACTTCATCGGGCTTTTTTCCAATAAAGTAGCTATAGATCTCAAACTGTTCGGAATCGCTATAGCGCAACCAATTCAAAACCAACCTCGTTGCAGCATGGTCGCATAGGTAAGCAGAGAGATAACCAATGCGAATTTTCTCCCCTGCCTTGAGTACGGGCATCGGGCGGTGATTTTCCCAACTCCACTGAGGATACCTTGCTGCTACAATTTCTTGAATAAGCTGCCCATATTGATATTGAAATTCCACATCATTTTGAGCTTGGTAAGCAAGATAGAAATTAGTAATACTGAGAATGCTATTTAGACACCATTGTCGATTCTTGTTGAACTCAGCCTCTGATGCAACGGGAGTATCTAATTTCATGCGAATTGTTTGAGAGAATTGTTCCAAACCCCAGATTGCCCGTTGTCGCCAAGCATCGATTTGTTCTACGGTATCGTAGAGAATAGGTAAAGCCAGATAGAAAAGCTGATAGGCATTTGAGTCAGGGTCGAGTTCGATTGATTTTTCACAAACTGCGATCGCGGCTTCGACCTGCCCATCCATAAACAGCGCTAGACCGAGATTAAAGTAAACCTCAGGAGTAGTGGGATCGATCGATAGAGAAGTTTGATAATGTTCGATCGCTTCAATAGTTTTCCCCCTTTGATAGGCAATTGAACCGAGATTACTATAGACTTCGGCGCAGTCGGGCTGCAATTCTAATGTTCTTTGCAAATATTCTATGGCGATATCAAACTTCCCCTGTTTGGTCAACAGAGTGCCCAAATTCACTAGAGCATTTATATAGGTTGGTTCTATCTCTAGAACAGTTTCGTAACAGCCGATCGCTTGTTCGATCAGATCTTGTTCTGTCAGGGCATTGCCAAGATTGTAATGGGCATCTACATACTGAGGCTTGAGGAAAATCGCTCTTTTAAAACTTGCGATCGCGGCATCTAGATTTTTCTCTTTGATAAACACAATGCCTAAATGATTGTGCGTCTCAGGCGGAATAAGGCTTGGCTTTAGCTCCAAGGCTTTTTGTTTGTATGGCATGACTTCAGACTGCCGACCCTGCCGATTACGAATATCTCCAAGCAACCAGTATGCTTCGGCAAAATCAGAATTGGCTTCAAGGCAAAGCTCGCAGAGATGGCTCGCCTCTTCTAGTTGTCCCTGCGATAAGTGTAATCTCGCTAGTTCTAGTTGATTCATCCACTCATCGCTCATAGATATTTCAATTTATGTTATTTGATTGTACCCATCGTACTTCTAATTGTATGCAGGCATACATATCATACTTGAACGAAAAAGCTAAATAAAGTGCTGGAATGTATGGTGCATATCCAATCCACCTAGGTTCCTTTCAGCGATGATTTCGCCAACGATTGCCGCATGGGGTAATTCCTGTAAAAGTGCTTGCGCTAGCGTTAAAGGAAGGCATAGCACCAACTCAAAATCTTCGCCTCCATACAACACCCAATCTAAAGCCCGATCGCCTGCCAATTGATGAATTGATTCTGGAATTGAGATCGCTTGCCAATCTAACTTTGCACCGACACCACTGGCGCGACATATTTGGGCGATCGCATCCGCTAGACCATCGCTACTATCCATCCCTGAAATCGGAAATGGGGAATGAAATGGAGGATGGGATTCTAAAAGCTTCCCGAGCAGGGGTGGAACATCCAGTTTGGGAATCGGGCGTTGGTGAGCGGCATGTAGTTTTGCGATCGTATCCTCAATCGAAATAGAAGAGATGCCATTCTGCAATTTCTCTGATAGTTCGGGGTGGAGTAATAGTTCTAAGCCAGCCTTTGACAGTCCATGCTGCCCTGTCGTTAGAATTACATCTCCAACTTTTGCAGTATGACGTTGGATGATACGATGTTTGTGAACCTGTCCAAAAGCAGTAACGGCAAGGGTAAGCACAGGCGATCGCACCGTGTCACCTCCTACAAGTTCTGTCCCAAACAGGTGTAAGCAGTCCGTAAACCCACGATAGACACCCTCAATCCATGCCACGGGTGTATCGGGCGGCAATCCCACAGATATCACTACACCCCAAGGCTCTGCACCCATTGCGGCTAAATCTGATAGATTGGCGGCGGCGGCACGCCATCCTGCATCCTCAGGACTCGTTGTCTTTTCGCTAAAATGTACGCCATCAATCAAAATATCTGTAGTCACAACCATCTCGCAATCGGGTAGCGTCGCTCCCATGAGGGCGGCATCATCGCCAATGCGATCGCTACAGTAAGGACGAAACAATTGTAAAAGTCCACGTTCGCCCAGTTCTTTAATCGTTTTAGTCATGGAGCTTAGTCATAGAGCTTACTTCTGAACCTTGACGTTTTATCCATTGAGATCTTGGGATCAATTTGGTGAAGAATCTGGGAGTGATTCTAAAGCATCGGCAGTGTCGGAATTCGTTGCTTTGGATTTATTAGAAGGTTTGTTGAGTTCTTTACACTTGGCTTCAGCTTCGCTAAAGGCTAAAGCATATTCCTTCCCACCCAACATGCGATCGCCATAAAATTCATAGGGCGCATCGCCATATACGGGCAAAGCCTCATCATCGGGATAATCTTCTTGGGCTTCATCGATGGCAGCTTTGAGTTGCTTGACCGTAAGACGTTGAGCTGGGAAATAGAACAAGCGATCGGCATCTTTATGGAGATGGGGAAAAGTGGGATCGACGAGGCAGTCTTCTAATTCTAACCAACTATATTCAATCGGTTTATAGGGGGAGCCAGCATAGACCAAAAAGCCTTGAACATACTTAGCCCCTTTGGTGACTAAAGCCGCGC
Organism: Tumidithrix elongata BACA0141; assembly: GCF_036349135.1. Lineage (NCBI taxonomy): Bacteria > Bacillati > Cyanobacteriota > Cyanophyceae > Pseudanabaenales > Pseudanabaenaceae > Tumidithrix > Tumidithrix elongata. Next base: position 31,371 of record NZ_JAZBJZ010000005.1, on the reverse strand, counting down.
GATGGGCATTGTCAAAACAAGTTTTTGCTTGGCTTTTGACGGTCTGGGCTAATTCGGTCGATAGCTCCACATTTAATGGCTTTGTCATCATGTATATCTAAAATCTATTCCCCAATATAGCAGGCAGGGATCGGTTAGCAGTTGACAGTTGTCAGTTATCAGTTGACAGTTGACAGTTGTCAGTTATCAGTTGACAGTTGTCAGTTATCAGTTGACAGTTGTCAGTTATTGGTTGCGATTGGACTGTTCGTGCGAAGCAATCGCGATCGCAGTCAGAAATCATTCGTGGATTTTTGAAGGATATATCTCAATTTTTTTAGGATTGCTAAATTCCTAACCTAGACAAAATCTGGCGATCGAGTTTCAGATTTAATTCTATGGATTTTGAGCAAGTTTGTGCCGCCTGTTTGCTTGAGGGGAATACCACCCAAAATCAAAATAGTGTCATCGGGCTTGACCAGATCCTTACTCAATAATAACGCTTCCACTAGATCGATCTGAGCTTCTATGGAATCATAGGTTGCAGGCAGTAACAATGGCTGAACGCCCCAAATCAAATTTAACCTTTGATAGGTTTTCTGATTGGGGGTAATTGCAATAATTGGCTGTTGAGGGCGCTCGGCAGCAGCGAGTCGGGCAGTATAGCTAGTATTTGTGAGCGCAACAATACATTTTAACGTGAGAATTCTGGCGATCGCATTCAGGGCTTCGCTAATGGCATGGGTCTCATTAATTTCGTAGGGCGGCAGGTTCGAGAAATCCAAGGTTGGTTCCACTTCAGCCGCAATTCGTACCAGCATCTCGACGGATTGCACGGGAAAAGCGCCCACAGCAGACTCCCCTGAAAGCATTACGGCATCAGTTCCATCAATGATGGCATTGGCAACATCACTGGCCTCAGCGCGTGTGGGACGTGGGTTTTGAATCATGCTATCCAACATTTGGGTCGCCGTGATCACGGGAATACCGCGCAGATTACAAGCGCGAATAATCCGTTTCTGCAGTAAGGGAACCCTCTCAGGATTAACCTCTACCCCCAGATCGCCCCTCGCCACCATCACCCCGTCACACTCATCCAGAATGGCATCGAGATGCTCGATCGCTTGGGGTTTTTCAATCTTAGCAATGACAGGTGTATCTGCTCCCTTCTGCTTGAGCAAAGCCTTGAGTGCGCGAATGTCTTCTGCCTGCCGCACAAAACTCAGAGATATCCAGTCAACCCCCTGCGTTAAACCAAAATCTAAATCTTGGATATCCTTCTCGGTCATCGAAGGCAGTCGCAAATTGAGACTGGGCAGATTCACTCCTTTCCGACTTTTGAGCAGTCCACCTCTGACTACGAGGCATTTCACCACGGATTCGCTAATCTCAGTGACAGTAAACTCCAGCAATCCATCATCCAGCAAAATCCGCGTACCTGCTTGCGCTTCTTCCGCCAAATGTGGATAGTCAATTGGGATTGTTAGGGGTTGATGATGAAAGTCAGCGATTGGGACTAAAGAAATAGCATCTCCATCTTGTAAAGCGATCGCGCCATCGGGCAACTGTCCCACGCGTACTTTGGGTCCCTGCAAATCTTGCAAAAGGCTGACAGGAACGTTTAGTTCCTCTGAAACTTCACGCAGTAACTTGACGGTGCGGGCATGGTCTTCGTAGCTACCATGGGAAAAATTGAGTCTAGCCACAACCATCCCCGCCTGAATCAAATTGTGAATTACCTCACGAGAATTACTCGCAGGTCCAATCGTGGCAACAACTTTCGTTCGGTGGGACAAAGGCGACATCTTGATACAGACTCCCAATATAGCTTGCTTGATTTTAATTTATATCAAGTTCAAGCACATTTCTGATAACTGAGAACTTAAAAATCTCCCTAAGGATCGCGAACTAAATTACCTGCAATTCTAATGATTTAGAGTCATTATTTAGAATGCCTATAATTTCTAAAGAACAGCACCTTAATAAATCCACGATCCTAAGGAGTTCTAGATGATGCATGTCGATTCATTTCGATATCCCTTGCTTCCCCTGACTCAACCCACGATTGTTACCCCTTGCTTAACAATCGTGGGTTGAGCATTGCCCTGCCCTTACCATCGAAGGAATGAAGTATTGAAAATAATTATACAACTTGGTAGGTTAGGGATCAGAAGTAAGGCTGAAAGCCTATATTTACAAAAATTGAGGCTAAAGTTCGCTACACATCCCTTTGAATAGAGCTATTTATAAAGGCTTAAATGGAACTAGGAAGAAAATGGCTATGTATAGTAAAAACTTGCAATCCTACTAGCTATACTTTGCCAGGTGTTATTTCCAGTTGCAGATGCCCAATAGGCAAACCCACGTACAACAAACCTATTGTCAACTGGCTTAAAATTCCCAGTCCTATTAACATCTAAGCCTGGTCCAGTACGCGTATTACCCACATCACTAATTTCACCAGTTGCTAAAATCCGCCCTTTCTCCCAATTTAGCCCCTTATTAATCATAGTAATTACTTTTGGTGTAATTGAATCACTGGGGAAATACGATACCCATCTTTGTGCATAAACCAAACCAACCATTTGATAGCTACTATCATATCCACCTTTTTCTGGGTTAACACCATCAGAAAGTTGTAATGAGATACCATCATTGAGTGATGTACGAGCATACGTGATTAACTCTTGATCTCCAGTCAGCTTACCTGTCAACCCCAGAGCTGCCGCCACTAGATAGCGACGATGAGTATATGGCAAGTTCCTCTTTATACCAATAGTCCAAATGTCTGGAGTAATCATCCAACGAGCTGCCCGAAGAACTAAGGGTTTGTATTTCGCAACTTGAGCACTATATTTACTAGATACTGGCGATTGCTGAATGAACAACATTGAACGCGCAACGGCTTGCACAAAAAAAGAAGTGCTGTGAAAATCGTCAGATGTCCCAGGAAAGCTTCCATCAGAAGCTTGTCGAGCAAACCCCCAATCAAACATTTTGAAACCAGTTTCAATTATTGTAGGGTTGTTATTTATAATCCCTGCAATGATTAATTCCTCACCATATTTCTGTTCTTCAATATACCAAATCTGAGACTGTCCATTTTCCCACTTAATATTTACACCTTTTGCTCCACTGGGTGCTACTGGTTGAAAAAGTGTAGTTGGATTCCTATAAAGCGTACTAGCCATAAATGGTGTTGACTCATTTTGAAAATCTGTTTTTGTAACAGTTTGTGCTTGAGTGCTCTGAACCAACAAATCTACTTTTCCCATTTTTCCACCCTGAATTACTAGAGTTAGGGTAAGGAAGAACAGCGCAATCGCCAGCAACCATTTAACTTTCATCATTTATTTAGTAGCCTTAAACTTTCACAACGATTTTGATTTTTCAGTTACATGCCTAAATCCCACTGAGTCAAGCATTAATATAATTCCTCCTGGTAAGCTTAATAACCAACCGAGAAGGGTTACTGTTAAAGACAATAACAAAGCTTGTTCAGATGTTAATCCAATACGACTAAACAAATAGACCCATAGTCCTTCTTTCAAACCTAATCCTCCTAAAGAAATAGGAAGCAATGTCACAACAACAATGATTGGAATGAAGACTAAAAGCTCTAAAAATGAAATGGGTATCTTTAGCTGTTGTGCAATTAGATAGTGATAGTAGACTATACCCAACTGCAACAAAAACGATAACATCATTGATTTCGCCAAAGCTTGGCGATTTTTAGCAAACTGGAGCAAAAGAGTTTGAATCTTGGCAAATTTAGCGACAATACTTTCCATCTTTAACCATCTAAGTAATGGTTCTATCCATCTGAGTAGTTTAGGACTAACAATTAACAAGACTGCTCCTACTAAAGAACCAACACAGGCAAAAAACAGAAGAAGAATATCCCATCGACCAAGAACTTCTAATGCAGGTGGCAACCCAAATACAGCTAAAGCTGACAAAGCTGCAAGACCAGTGAATCTCTCTAAAAACACAGAAACAATTGCAGCTTCAGAGTCTTTAATATATTTACCCACTCGATAAATTCGATAAACATCTCCACCTAATGCTCCTGGCAGAAAAATATTTAGAAACATTCCCGCAAAGTAGCTACTTAAAAGGCTACTCATAGGTGCAGAATGGTTAGAAGACTTTAAAACCACCAACCATCGTAAACAGCTTAAGACTTGTAAGCCTGTATAGAAAAACAGCACACAGCCGACAAATGGAAAAGAAAGATTTTGAAATTGAGCCCAAGCCTGAGAAAAATCGACACGGGTAAACACTAGAGCAAGAAGCACTAAGCTCACAAGTGTTTTAATCACCGTTACAGGTTTAAGTTTCACTAGAATACATCGAAAATAATTAATAGCTCCCTACGTCTTTGCCTTCATTGGGTAAACTTCGAGGAATACCATCTTGTGGTTGCCATAGACGTAACCTAGATCCAAAAGGTTGCATAACGATTTTACCCAAAGTTTGAAAGTAATTAACAAAACTAGCTGGAAGTCTTTCTTCTAAAAATTGTTCCTGATGTATCCATACACGATTGGCATTAGATAAAATTCTTGGCATCTGATCTAGATTGGTAATTGCAATACTTCCAGCACCACGATTCACAACTAGACCATTTTCTAAGTATAGGTCGGCAAAATCAGTATCTGTGATTTTTGAAAGGTTATAATCCAATTTAACGGAGCTAGTTAGAGCTGCAGGAGGATAGTTAGAAATGACGATATCGCCGAGCTGTAAATTGTTCTTAATATATGCAAATACTTCATCATTTTGAACATTAACTTCCTCTTTATAGCTTTCTAAAACTCTACTCACTTCTAAATTACAAAGCAAAAGAATTAAAGTGCTAAATAGAGCTAGCTTTTTAAATGGAATGATAATTCTTAAAACTGAGTCCAGTTTAGTTCCTAAGCTTTCTGTAATGCATATTGCGCCATAAATAGTTACCGTAACAAATAACCAGTAGTTACTATAGAGGTATCTTGGTGTAATATCAAAAGCCAAGATAGTTAAAAGAACTATATTAATCAGTATGCTAGAATACAAAAACACTAGCTTGCCATTGCGCTGCTTTAGAAAGTAAGCAAAACTAAGAATAAAAAACATCGCATAAATAACTGACATTCGGCTAGAGCCAGCAAATAATATTGATAAAAACCCTGATACATCGGATAAATGAAGTCTGATTTGTGAAACCGTTCGACTAGATTGTGCTACAAGTGGGGTCAAGGTTTTTGTGACAAATACAAAAGCATTAAAGCTATAGACACCCAAAAGCATGAAGCTTCCCAAGATAATTTGCCATTCTTTAAATAGCCGAAACGGGCGATAAAAGTATAGGAATCCAATTAAAAAGCAGGGTATAAATGTAACATTTAGTTCTTGGTTTAAAAGCATTAAAGTTGCTGATATAAAGAAGCCATATTGATATTTCTTTCCAGATTTATCAATAAATCCTTTGATAAAAAACCAGAATGTCAATAAGGTCATCACCTGAACTACTTGGTAAAATCTGATAAACCGAGAGTACCAAAGCAGGAAAGGATCTATAGCTAAAATTGCAGTGATAAATAAAGCAATCCAGATCTTTCCTGTGAGATCTTTTGCAAACATATAAACTAGAATTAGCATGGCTGAACCCCATGCAACGTTTAGTAGTCGAGCATTAAATGCAACATCCCCAACAATTCGCAACCATATAGCTAACATATAATGATAAAAAGGACTTCGGCTATACCACACTCCTGAAGTAGCTATTGGTTCACCCGTCCGCAGAATTCCTCTAGCTGCATCCATAGAAATTCCTTCGTCCCAAGTTACATCCAATCCTCCCAGATTGTATAACCTAAACATGAAACCTACGCCGATAATTAATCCTAGCCAAAGCCACTGATTCCAATCTGGAAATGATTGGCTCAATGATGTATAGATGGCTTTAGGTGTTAAAGATTTTCTTTCCAGCCGTGTAGTATTAGCCCATCTCCAAGCTACGGTTACTAATCCTCCAAAAAATCCACTGAATATCAAGCAGATGATTAAAGCATCACCCTCAAGTAATGCTCCAATACTTACAAAAAGAATCATTCCTAATAAAAAGAGAATACTCCATTTCCACAAAAATGATTTGGGAGGAGATAATACAGGGGCATCAGGAGTAGCACTCATTATTGAATACCTATCTTCATCTATATCCTGACACTCGATATGCTCTTTCTGAGATGACTGCAATGTCATACAGAGAAGGGTTACAGACACTACACTTACAAATCCCAATAAGATTAGAGGGGTAGAATAAGTTTGAGCAAATAGCAAACCCACTTCAGATTCAGCATAGCGATGTTTAAGTAAACCTAAACCTATTAAAAAAAATGTTCCAGGTGAAAGCAAAACTGCTCCAGAAGCTAAGCTATCCCATTTGCTATGCTTCTTGTTGCCACAAAGACAAATCCCTAAACCAAATGCAGCAATAATACTGAATGCTATTCCTATTCCACTCCACAAGAAAGCATGTAAAAGGTAGTTTGGAAAGTCAAGTAAATAAGCATTTCCTCCAAAGATACGTTTTAAGTTCCTATTAGGTTCGCCTACTACATTAACTACCAGTGATTCCCCTCTTCCTTCTGCCCAACCCAATATTGGTTCTGATAAAGACTGCCAATTTCCATTTGAGGAGAATACTTCCAAAATCTCACCCTGACTAGTCTCAGTCCATCCATCCAAGAAGAATTGAACCGTTTCAGGTGAATCTTTCTTTTCCTTATTCGTTGAAGTAAGAGAACGCGATAAATGTACAGCTAGATAATTATTCCCTGAATGTAACAGATGAGTTACTTCATACATATTTAGCTGGTTGCTGTTTGCATTTAAGTGGTTAACAAAATGACCATTCAACAGTAGATCGTATTCATTATTGCTTGCAAATCTTATAAAAGAACGTTGTTGCGATCGTGATACATGCCAAACTCCACGCAACCAAGTTTCTCCTAAATTACTAATAACATTTCCAGAAATTTGACTGCCTTGGAGAGGTAGATCATATAAATTTTTACTTAATCGGCTAAAAACATCTGCTTTCACAGAACCCTCTGTTTTTGCCTCAGACCAGCTTTGATCCTGAAAATCAGGATCAAACCAGCGTAAGTCTTGCCGATTTTCTAGTAAGGTTGAGACCTTCCAATGAGTTACTCCAGTAGTTAAAACAATAGGAGATAATTTAGGTACTGTATAGACATAGCCTTCAAGCAAAAAACGTGGATTTTTCTGTCCTTTTTGTATCTCCAATGCTAGGACATTTTTACCTGAGACGAGATAGGAATTTAGATCTACATAAGTTGCTACCTTCCAATTACTAAAATTGGCAAGCATTAAGCTATATCTATTTATTTTAACTTTATAATAATTACTGTCATTGAAAGCCTGAGAATCATCCTCTAGACCATTTTTAAACCCTAAAGAATTATCGAAAATACTACTTTCTCTGACAACTTTTTTGCCGTTTACATATAAAGTAAAATCATTGTCAGCACTAATTCTTAACCAACTAGCTTGTATTGAACTTGGAAGGTAGAAAGTATGACGGGCATAAATCTGATAGCTGGGTTTGGAAGCAGCCATCCATTGTGTTTCAGGTTTCCAATTGATTTTTTGAAGTACAGAAGGCGGCTTGTCAAAGCCAGAAAAGAATAGGTTCCCTAGCAGAAAGCCCAAAATGACAATCATTCCTATTGGGAGCAGACGATTTAAGCGATTCATGGGTTAGCCTCCGCTTATTTTCTCCAGTTGCTGTCATCGATAGATTGCCGATAAAGATGCCATGCTTCAGGTATACGATCACTAGCAAAGTCATTCCAACTCATATGAAGATATGCTTGTCCTATAAGAGAATTGTTTTGTATTTGAAAGTACTTATTTTGCTCAATGATCTGTTTCGCAATTTGAGCGGATTTGTCAAATTGACCATTAACAACTCTTGCAATCATCAATGCATAAAGAGCTTCAACATGACTGGGGAAAATCTCCAATACTTGGTCAAATAAATCTATGGCTCCTCCTGCTTTAGGGCTGTTTAGCTGATTGGAACCATTGAAATAATCAATCCCCTTATTGAATACAGCGGAAGCAAGGTAGCCACGTACTATGAAGTTTTTTGGTTCTTCTGTCAAAGACAGTTGAAAATAGTCTCTAGCCTTATCAAAATCAGCTAAGCGATAGCTTTCTAAGCCTCTGATAAAGTTAACCAAAGACAGATTCGTCTGATTAGTATATAAACCTGCTTTTCCCAAGCGTTCAATAAATGCCGTATCACCTTTAAAGGGTGGATATAATGTTGCTAAACTTCTACTGCCAGCTATAACTGCTTGATATTCTCCTTTTGCAAATTTTTCGCTTAAATTATAGTTAGCAATATTTGCCCATATTAGAGAGCAAATAATAATCCCTAATAAAATACCTATACTGGGTAGTAGTTTGCTTAAATCCTTAAGAAGATTGTGTAACTCGCTTTCTTCTGTTTCTAAATACCCTCCCATTAAGCTGATTACTAGACCAGTCACTGTAACCCCCCACCCCCTACCAATAAACGAAAAGAAACTGTTGTTATAGCCAAATCCCTCCATCCATACTCGCTCCCATGAGGGCATTTGGAAAAAGCGGCTATCAGTAATTCTTAAATCAAAAATTGATTCTGTTGGTTTGGATGGATTCAGTTTTATGCTCTGCTTCCACTGCGCCTGAACCTCAGAGAAGTTTCGATCTATATGGGCTGACACCCTATCATTTTGACTTGAGTAAGTTGTAGCTAGAAAAGATACCGTGGGCGACAAAGTAGTAACGCAATAAGGAAAGAGTAAAACTGCTACTAAGCCAATCCAGAAAAGTTGGCGAGGTAGGCGACTAATTCCGTAGTAAAAAACAGCAGCAAAACCAAATAAAGCAAGTATGGCTGCAAATAACCTACCTATATTAATCCAAAATAGATTTACACTAAAAGCCTCTAAACCTTGAGGAGGTAATTGATACCAAGGAAATACTGCACCTAGACCTAAAGCTATCGCTCCAATCAAAACTACGATTTTTTGGCGATTAACCCAACTGAGCCAAGAAGTTAGTTTATGCATGGCAAATGGTTAGTTAAAACGGTTGAGAGACATAGGAGTTAGAGAGTTTTGTGAGGATTGTCAAATATTCTATTGCACCTAAAATTGTAGGATTGCTATAGTAATTATTGGTCTATAGTAGGTTGATTTCTTGGAAATAATTATTTGCCAGTTATTTTCTTTATACCCTTAATAAACTATTGTGATTAAAGCCTAACTTAGTAGTTTACAAAAACTTTATGGGTCTACATGAATTGGGTTATAACAAACCCTAGGACTTGTTCTTACTACGCTCTTTGATTTTTTCTATATCTTCCCGATCGCCAGCAGTGGTTAAGCCAAATAATTGATGTTTAAGAGTACTGATGGGATTATAGAGCTTTGCCAAACCAGCTTTTAGGGGCGAAACCTTTTCTGTTGCCCAAATCGTTGGTTTTCGAGGGGGGATTTGATCGGGTGCTACCTCGCGATAAAAATTTACCAAAATTGATTTTCTGGTTACATTGGCTGGCAGATTTAGTTTTCGATAACCATGAAATGTTGTTTCATCAGAACAAATAATTGTACAACGATTAAATATGGGAGCAATTTCATACACTTTTGATTGATCCTGATGCTGTAAAAGTAATTGACCACCATACTGATCTTGCCAGTTTTTATTGAGATAAATCAAAAGCGTTAACTCATGTACCCAATTGTCCTTTTTGGGATGTAAGTTGAAGTCCACATGCATATCTAAATAACTGCCATCACGACCTTGGTGAAGTTCGCCACAAAAGTCAAAATCCATAAATACATTTTTACCTGCGACTTGGCTAATAAATAGCCGAAACTCTTCAGAGAGCAAGTCTTGATGCAATTGGGAGAATAAATCTGACGCTTTTGCCCAAAACGATAGCTCATACTTTTGTGTGAATAAGTAATGATGAGATTTATGCATGAGTGAGATGTCAGGAAAGTCTGAAAGTAATCTCTCCGCTAAGTCTTCATGCAAAAAATTATCAATGACGATATGAGGAAACGGTGTTGCATTTTGAAACTTGTGAGCTAACATATCGGGCTCTTGACATACATCCATTCTGACGACTTTCAACATTTCTTCACCTTAACCTTGAATGCGAAATTAATGACTTTAAACTCAGCTATTACCCATTCTTCTTTAAAATCACTTAAATGTAAACAAAAATTCAGCTGTGTAGCTGTCTGTAGGTAGATAAATTGTCAGCCTTCTACCTTATCACCAGGATTTAAAGCTCTGGGAGAGAGTATAACGCGATCGCCCAAGGCTAATCCGCTTAGAACTTCACGCTGACTGTCGAAAGTTCTCCCTAGCTTAACTTTTTTAACAACGGCTAAACCTCCTTCTGCAACCATAACCATACCTTCTCCCGCAGACAGGTGAGTCACTGCGCTTTCAGGAATCGCCATACTTTTTCTACCTTGATCGAATTGGACGAAACCTTGTAATCCTGGTGGCATCTGTAATCCTTCGACTCTGACCCAAACGGAGTAGGTATATTGGCGATTAACGCCAACCCTACCGGGAGCAGTAGGATTCGTTTCAACGGTGGGATTTAATCGAATCACAGTTGCCGTAAACGTCTTGCCAGGGAAAGCAACGAGTCTTACGGTCGCTCGATCGCCAACTTTAACTGTATTCAAACGAGCTTGGTCAATATATGCCTTAAATACAATATTTTGTGTTAAAGTCATCAACTTTGTGTTGAGGTTGGCAACTTCTCCACTGTGAATATTGATTTGGCTGACAAGTCCGTCATTTGGTGCATAAATTACAGTACGTTCTAAATTTATAAGTGCATTTTGTAAAGCAAGTTGGTTGTTTTTTAGAGTAAATTCAAGGCTTTCTGCTTGACGAGCAAGATCGTTTCGGGTGCGAACAAGTTCTCTCTCTGCGGTGTATAAGTCACGCTTACGGAACAGGTATGAGTCTTTGGTATCTGCTAACTGAAATCTTGAGAGTGCACCTTCTTTGACTAATGTTTCTGAGCGGTTGAGTTTATCGTCAAAAACGGCTACCCGATCTCTAAGGCTATCGACATTTACCTCCAAAGAAGCCAACTGCTCTTTTGTCGTTTGCTCTAAGCTTTGAAGTCCGACTTCAGAGATGGCAACATTATTACGGGCAACCTCTACTGCATTTTCAAAAAGTTCTTTGTTCAGCTCGACAAGTCGTTGGCCTTTAGTAACGCGATCGCCTTCCTGGACGTATACTTTTGCTACAGCTCCAGGAACAAGTGGCTGTAAATCGACCTCCTGCAATGCAACTGACTCTCCTGGTGCAGCAACTGCTTCTTCTATAGATTGTTGACTAACGGCTACGGTCTCGACTTTAATCGGCTTGCCTGCTTTACGTTGAGCAGCAGGGTAGCCAATATCTGAGGAATAGCTACGAGATTCAGGGTTTTTTAGCGCTGGGAGCAAAACAGTTACTGTTAAAATACCAATAACCCCTAGTGGAACAACAACTAGGAGAATTAATATGAATCGAGAAAGTGGACGGGGAATTGCCATATTAATTACAGAAACTAGGGAGTTTAACCATCTAACAAGGGTTTTGACAAGGCTTTCGCAAATGATTCTTGCCATAGTAAAACAAGACGAGACCAACCAAAACGCACTTGAATATCCTTTAAGCCTCTCTCTCCCATTTCTCTAGCTCGAACGGGATCGGCGAGTAACTCAATAATTGCTTGAGAAAGTGCTTGAGGATCTTTTTCCGAGACTAGTATACCTGTTACGCCTGATTGGATAACATCAACAATACCTCCAACAGCACTTGCAATCACTGGTTTCTCATGAGCTAAGGCTTCGATCATCACAATTCCTAAACCTTCAGTGTCTCCTTTACTATCCACAATAGCTGGCAACACAAAAATATGGCAAGACGCATATTCATTCGCGAGTTCTTCTTTGGTCACAAACCCCAAGAAATCAACGACTTCGTCTAACTTTAGTTCTCGACATTGCTCCTTGATTTCATCTTCCAAAATACCTTTGCCAACAATACGTAAACGTACTGGATACTTACTCAGAACTAACGGTAAAGCTTCAAGCAGGTAGCGTAGACCTTTGCGTTCATCTAATCTACCCACAAACAAAAGTCTATTTACTTCTCCAGGTTGGGGTGGGGATGGAACCTTAGGCTCAATTGTTAAACCGTAGGGAATTACTGTAACGTTTCCATCATATATCTTTTGAATCAACGATTGCGTAAATGAAGAATTTGCTGTTACTCCCTTAGCTTTAGGTGTTTGCCATCGTAAAATCGATTCGACAAAGCTAAATTTTTTAGCCAACAGAAGCTCAGCCCCGTGAAAGCTAAAAAACATAGGGATGCCAAGTAGTTTACTTGCAGGATAAGCTATTACACCGTGGGGAAAAGGCCAATTAACATGTAAAAGATCGGGTTTTTCCTTTCGGCACAACCAAAACAACTGCCATGCTCCAAAAAGTATATAAAACAACGCAACCAGCAGATAGAGGGGCTGCTTTTGTAATTTTGTGGGTGCACCATCCCGAACTAAGTTTTCAAAACGTTTAAAGAAGTAGCGAAACCGATAAACCTGAATATCGTCTAGATTGTGAGACTGAGAGCCCTCGTAAGCAGGGGCGAAAATAGTAAATTGGATTCCGAGAGAGCCGAGTTGCAAGACCGTTTCACGAATAAACGCACCATGATTTCCATCAGGAGTCGTTGGGTAAACAGAAGTGATCACAAGAATGCGTTTGCCGTGAAGATCAATAGTCATCAGGAATATTACTTCTTAAAATTTTTGAAATAAAAACTAAGCTTTCATAGGTCAAGGGAAGATTAACCTAACAAGTTAGTTTAGCCACGCTAGATAACTACGAACGATAGCATTTCAAAAACTATTTTGGGAACTACTGCCTTGGCATTCTTATCTACACACACAAACCATATCTGAGTCTAGATAAACGAGTAGATTAGTTCTCTATAAACAATGCGCTTAAAGCTTTTTTGAGATTATTAACAAGCAAGATTTGCCAAGCGATAAGTAGGACTGCTCCTTAACTATTTGTAACTTTTGTACTACTTATGGGTGATTTTTGTGCAAATCTTATAAATCACATAACTTTTATATAACTTTTAGCGTAAGATAAGTAACTAATGTATAACTTGTGGATCTTGCCATTTATTAGGGGTTGTAATCATACTACAGAGAGTAGATGTATTTTGGATCACACACCCTAATACATCTAATAACGATCTATTAATCAAGCCTCTGGCAAAAGTTGATGCAGTCCTAAAAAAATGAAACATGTATCTGTATAACTTCCTTCAAGGAAACAAGATTCACATTACTCTTGATTTTTAGATGACGCGCTGCAAATTCTCTCTTTCCACTATCGCAGTCTTTTAAGGGTTTATCTATGTCAAAATCTCATTTGTCTCAGGTTCATTTACCTCAACACGCTCCTCTAGAAAGCCGTTCTGTCACTATAGTTATCCCAGCTTTGAATGAAGAAGGCAATCTTGAGAAACTCTTCCAATCTATAGAAAAAGCATTTGAGCGACTCGGGTTTACATTGCCTGTACTTTTGGTTGATGATGGAAGTACAGATGAAAGTCCAAAGATTTTAGATCACTTACAAGATAAATATCACTATCTAAGCGTGATTACCCATCCTGCAAAACGTGGGGTAACGGGAGTATGGAAAACCGCGATCGCGAACGTTCATACTGATTGGATCCTTTGGGGGCAAGCGGATATGGAATCTAATCCTGAAGTGGACTTTCCTTTGTTATTAGAGTCTTGTGTTAGTGGGGCTCACGCAGTTGCTGGATGGCGTCAAAATCGTGGAGATGGGAAAAAGCTCGCTTCCAAGGTAGCAAACACAACATGTCAACTTATCTTTGGTCTAAAGATCCATGACATGAACTGGATTAAACTCGTCCCTAGAAATTTGGTTGCCACATTGCCGATGGATATTGTTACGCACAGGTATATGTTGGCTGTGTTATCTGGCTTTGGATATAACGTCACCGAAGTCGCTACTCCTTGGTATCCTCGATATTCAGGGCAAAGTAAATTTGGGAAAAAACGTTTGATTTCCTCTGCAAGAGATTTTATGAGGGTATGGAGTTGGTTTGCAACTCAAATCCTTTCTGGCAGCAAGCATGATACTCAGTCTTTAAACAATGTTGCTCTTCCAGTCCCTACTGAAGCAAAAGAGCCAGCAAATGTTTATTGATGAGACAGAACATCATCGATTTTGGGAGCATCTCAATTAGGCACTGAGTAAATATACTTAGGGGGATAGAAATAACCGTTGAGGTAAGCACAACGATGCTTCAAGACTTGAGCAACATTGTGCCGATTCCATTGAGCACCAGAAATCTTGACCCGACGACCAATCTGTTTAATCGTTGATTCAACCGAGCCTGAGCCTATTGTAATCCCCTGTTCCTGTAAATAACCATACTCAGGAATGTGATGACGATGATTGCGTAGGTAATCGAGAAAATTGATAGCTCGTTTGAATTTACAACCTTCAAATAAGGCGATCGCCTCATCAACAGAACCTTGCCAGAGCATATCTTCAACCTTGGTTAGACGACGTAAAGAACCGCCAACATTGTAAAGATGTTCTTTCAAGTGATACCAGTCTAGTATTTCAAACCTTTGCTCTGATGGTGCTATTGCTTTAAATAAGTTCCAAATACCGTCATGTCCATCGCCGAGACAAGAAAATATTTGCGCTAATGGTTGTTTTTGTAACCACTCAACTAAACCTTGATTATTCAGGAAATAGGCAGATACTGTTCCTTGGGCGTTTACGGTTTTGTAGTCTTTCCACTCACTTTTTTTCCCTTTCTCGGTTCGCAATCTTACTTTACCTCCATCTAGACTTATTTCTTCCACACTTTCAGTCATTGTTATCTCTGGAAATTCTTGTTTCTGGACTAACCTCTGTTGACTGCTATGACTAATATGGATTCCTGTCAATTCTTCAACATTTACGGCTGTTCTTGCGTAAGATTCACTAGCACTTACCAATAGGCAGCATTTTTCTAGTTGCGGACTTAATCTGCTTCTTGCTTTTACTTGCAACCGTTTGGCTTGATGGCTTTTGATCCTTAGTTTGCCGATGCAGCTTTTTATTTGTCTTTCTTTTCCTGCCTTTGTCCCTGTACTTTTTTCGATAAAAAAATTCCTACGTTTGGACTTACATTTTCCAACATCTGCTCTCTTACTGCTATTTCTATCCCTTCTAGCGTTTTCAACTGCTCTGCATCTTTGGTTTCCGCATTCCGATACAAGATTTCAGCGATCTCTCTTGTACAGGCTTCTAGTCTTTCTTTGTCTTCTGGTCTCATTGTTTTATAGGGCTTAACTTTGATCGATTATCCCACTCTGCTTTGCTAAGTATTTCTACTTATTGCCTAATTGAGATGCTCCCTCGATTTTTCCCTTAGGCTGATACTTGCAATAGTTAGTCTTTCCATGGTCTTTCCAGAATGCAAATCTGGAAGTTCCTCATTCTGATTTTGTTTATGTACTGCTTCTAAAGGCGCAGAAAAATGCTTCTCCGTCTTTAGAAGTTTGATTGCATTCGCTCAAAGAATTTTGGCACTTATTGAATTAGTATTGTTCCTTTCATTCCTGCTTCGCTATGTCCTGCAATCGTACAGCGCAAGATGTAACTGCCCTGTTTAATGGGCACAAAAAACCATTCCGCTGTTGCTTGCGGACGAAGTTCCAGTTCGCGAATATTACCCTTGATTTCTACATGACCTGCTTCGACTTTTTGTGTCCAGATTGCATCTGCAAAATCTTTGCTAGTAAAATAGTGCTTCATGGCGCTAGGGTTACTCAATAAAAGTTTATAACGCTTACCTACTTCAAAAGGAATGCGATCGGGCTCAAATTTTAATTCGTTTGCAGTATTGCTCAAACTCACTTTAACTTCGATCGCAGGTTGATTGACAAGATTGATCAGGTTGCTATTGGCTGGCGCAGCGATCGCAAAGGAACTACTAGTAAAAACAGCGCTAACCATTACTATCAGAATGCTTGAGACATTTATAGAAACTGCTCGCAAGGGTTGTAAATTTTTTAATCCTATCCCTTTGGAAATTTCTTTAAAATAATTTGAAATCGAAGTAAAGACTAATGCAAAAAACTTTGTCGCTAGGAACTTGGGCATAGTTTCAACTCATACATAAGGACTTCATAGCTACATAATAATTTAGTGAGTAAAATTATTTTTTATTCTGCTTAAAAGTTAAATATATCGATGTTTTTTATTGTTGTCGCCACACATCACAAGCTCATGAAGTCTATAATCACGAATCTTATTAAAAAGATATCTATCATTCTAATCTCAAGTGCAATTGGATTGGAACTATGGAATATTTGTGCGAGCTTCACTCATAGTGAATTGCCAAGTTCTCTCATCCCCATAATTTGGATTGGAAGATTTGCGATCGCGGCGCATACTCTAGAAGGACTCATCGCAGCTTTTTTCGCAACTTCAAAGCAAAAGAGTCCTTTGAAATGTGCGATTTACACTTTTTTTGTCGGTACGGTAGGCTTGTTAGAACTCTTAGAGTCGGACAAGGAAGCCATTACCTAAAAAGGGAACCAGTGCTATAAAAGGTCGGGCATCATGGTCAACGCTCGTTTTAATCTCTAAGTTTCGGAGCTATGCGAGATGAATTCTACACTTTAGAAATTCTTTGCCATAACAAGCAGGTTTAAATTCCTACAGAGGAAATACAGATATCTTTGAGTATATGGAGATATCAAAAATATCTGTATTCTTATAGGCTTAATTTTTCGTCAAATTACGTGGATATCAAGTTCGATTATGAGCGTCTCCGATATTTGAGAATCTCTACAGGGACATCATAGAAAGAGCTTCCATCTAAGTTGATTGCAACGGGCTGCACTTTCTGATAAGGGTTCGCCAAGAGAAGTTCCTCTAGATCGTTAGGGAATACTGACCAAGAACGATTTAGTCTCTTATAGTCTCCTGCCACAAACGATCGCGTATAAGCAGGCTTACGAACGGGATAGGGCAGACCCTTAGGGTTGTAAGAGCGGAAATCAATATTGTCAGGGTTATCTAAGAAATAGACTTCAGCTTTACTGAAATCGTTGCTGTCGGGATAGTTAACTCTTGTGAAATAGTCAAAAACTGGCTCAAAGGTATCGATCGCGCCATTGCGATCGGCATCAATACCCATAACTGTGCGAACCGTACCAAAATCTTGGGCTCGATTGGGTAACACAAGATTAACCGCCGCATTGTCATCGAGTAGTTCAAATTCGCTATAGCCAATGAATTGAGAGGTTTTGGGATCGAATAGTCTAACAACGACACGATCGCTAGGGTTCAACCCACGGATAAATTGAGCACTACCATTAATCGGATAAAGAAAATCACCCACAAAGTGTTCGGGTAAAAAGCCATTCGAGCGCTTTGCCAGTAAAGAAACTCTGGCGATCGCCTGAGATAGAGTCGGTTGGTTTTGTAAAATTGCTAAACTAAAGTGTCCGCGATGGGGCTTGAGATCGGTACGTTTTAACGGGAACTTCGTGTTTGGAAATCGTCTTTTGTAGGTAGTCTCAATGCGATCGACGCTAGAACTTGGTAGACTCGAACGATAATTGTTCAGAAGATCTCCTGTAAGAAACTCGTCAAATTCTTGACGGTTAAATGGTTGAACTGTACCCAGAGGATTGCTTGCGGACGACTCAAACCCCTCTCCAGATTTAACGATTACTTTATTTGTCTGTCCGTTCCAGTTACTGGTAACCTCGACCTCTCCTTCTAGAACCTCAACATTTTCGCCACCTTTACTGTCTACCTCCATGATATAGGTTGTTCCGCTCACCGCTGCCGTGACATGAGCTGTACAAGCTGAGACTGGTCCGTTGAGTAAGACATCCCCTTGCTGCACGTATGCACCGCACTGACCTATGGTCAAAGCAGTGTTTTTGCCGAGTCGAGCAATTGCCCAGTTGTTAAACCGAAGTTGGGCAATGGACTCACCTGTACGGACTTGTTGTGAGGTTTTGGCGATTTCGCCAAGATTTGCCTGTCTATTTTGAATGAAAACTTGATTTCCCTGCGCGATTTCTGAAACCGTGGCTTCAGTTACATCTAAATCCGTTGACTGCGCTGTGGCTGGGAATCGATAAACATTACACAACAAGACAAAGCATATTCCCAATACAAACAGGGGTAAGCGTTTCCAGCGGATGAATCCTTTGAGCGATTGGGATATTCTTATTAACATGGCTTTAGATCTCTGCATAAGTTCTCTATTGGCTCAATTATTAAAACTTTGGGGTTTAGAAGTACGTTAAATCTTGTTAACTGCTTAAATCACCTACAAGTACTTGAATAACTTGATGGGCATGATTGAACGCAGTTACCCTAAGACTAGGACTCAGCATTTTGGCTAATGTTCCAATGTTTCCGATATTTAAGAATCATGAATACAATGGTCTTATTTGTTGAAGCATTTGCAACAAAAGCTATCTTAGAAAGCCACCCATATGAAGCTCGATCTCAAACAGATTCTCAAACCCAGTTATTTCGGCTACTTCCTAGTGGGGGCTTTTGCCCTGGCAGGTGCGATCGCTACAGGTACCAATCAGTCTCAAGTAAGGTACTTAGAACGGCAAACCCAAACTGCCTTTTTTAACCTGCGCGGAAATGTCGCGCCGCCAGATAATATTGTGATTTTGGCGATCGATGAGGATTCGTTACGGCAGGGTGAATTTTACGATCCTAAAAAACGCCCCTATTTAGACCCTTTCAGAACTGTACCTTTGAAACGTACGATCTACGCTCAAGTCATTGCAAAAGTACTGGATGCTGGGGCAAAGGCTGTAGGGGTTGATGTGTTCTTTGTGACACCAAGCGTTCATGGTCCAGCAGTGGATGCCGAATTACAAAAAACTCTGGATAAATATGGCGATCGCGTCGTGTTAGCAGCACAGTACAAACTTTCTCAAACTGCTGAGGCAACTTCGATACAATTGTCTGCCCCCGATGCCATCTTTAAACTTAAGCCTACATCTTTAGGGTTAGTTACCTTTACGCGGGATGTCACGGGAAACGTTCACAATTTTGGCACGCAAATAGATCCGAGTTCGGGTCTAAGGGTAATCCCAACTTTTGCCGACGCAATTTTAAAGGCTGCAAAAATCGAATATGCCAAACCCAAAGGCAACTCGATATATTTCTATGGCACGGGCAATACATGGCTCAATGCTCGTCAACAAGCCCCTATTTATTATGTGGTCGATCCTGAAAACTGGAAAAACCAGTTAATCGGTGAAGGTAAATTTTTTAAAGACAAGATCGTTTTGATTGGGGCAACAGCGCCCTCAATGCAAGATATTCAAAATACAGCCTTTGGCTCAATGCCTGGGGTAGAGATCCATGCCAATGCGATCGCAGCCTTGATGAACGATCGCAGCCTTGCCGATTTAATTCCCGATCCTAAAGGTCAGGGATTACTGATATTTGGCTTGGTGGGAATCTTGGGGTTAGCCCTCAGTCGCATTAAACGCCCATTTCTACAATTTGGGATCGTGCTGATCGTAGCTGGGGCTTGGTTGGGAGCAAGCTATTACTGCTTTACCTACGCTAACCTGATTTTGCCAACGGCAGTTCCTGTAATTGCTTTGGGCTTGAGTGGATTGTCTTTGTTGGTAACTGGTGGCATCGAGATCTATATAGAGAACCTTAAGGCGCAAAAAGATAAACGCTTGCTCCGTAAAGCCTTTGAACGCTACGTCGCACCAACAATTGTAGAAGAAATCGTCAGTAATGCCGAAAACTTCCGCGATTTTTTAGAAGGAAAGACGATCAAGGCAGCCGTTCTATTCTCAGATATTCGAGGCTTTACTACCCTCTCTAGCCGCGTCCCTGCCCCAAAACTCGTACCGCAATTGAATGTCTATCTAGGCGGCATGGTTGATGCGATTACAGAATATCAAGGCACTATTGACAAGTTTATTGGAGATGCCGTGATGGCAGAATTTGGCTCACCTGTCTCGCGTGGCGAAGAGATTGATGCCATGAATGCGATTTATGCTGCCCTAAATATGCGGAAAGTACTATCCGAACTGCGTTTGGCTTGGCAACAGGAAGGTAAGATTCCCTTCTCTAATGGAATTGGCATCAACTACGGTGAAGTTATGGTTGGGAACATTGGTTCTCCTAGTCGGTTGGAATATGCTGTCATTGGTGACACCGTCAACGTAGCGAGTCGTGTCGAAGGAATGACCAAAGACTTAGGTACAGATATCCTGATTACAGAAGCGCTGTATGAGATTGTCAAAGATAAAGTGGAAGTGGAAGATTTTGGCAACCACCAACTCAAAGGTCGGGTAGGTGAAATTCATTTATATGGTCTAATTGGGCTGAAGGGTGATAGTCGCGAGCTGTATCAGCAAGTCCAACTGGATTTGAAGCGTCATATGGCTGTGATCAACGTTCTTAAAGATGGAAAACTTCCCACTTAAACGAAGGGCAAAAAATTTTAGATTACTACTACATTTATGTTTCCACATTTGCCCGATCGCTACTGGCTTTACAATGTTCGCGTTCCCGCCTGCCTGATCTCTGGTTCGATCTCTGAGTCGATTGCCATAGAACCTAATCTAGATGGTTTGGCATTGCTGAACATAGAAGTTAGGAATGGAAAAATTGCTACGATTTTAAATTCTCCATCGACTTCTCAATCAACTCCTCAAATCCCTTTAGAGGAAGTGTTACAGGTCGATTGGCATCATGGTATTGCACTTCCATGCTTTATCGATGTCCATACCCATCTCGACAAAGGACATATCTGGGATCGTGCGCCTAACCCCGATGGTACGTTTGAAAGTGCATTGCGAACCGTCGCGCACGATCGGGATATGTATTGGACCTATGAAGATGTCTATCGTCGTATGGAATTTGGCTTGAAATGCAGCTATGCCCATGGCACAAAAGCAATCCGAACCCATATCGATTGTCCCGAACCACAGATGGCAGCTAGTTTTAAAGCCTTTCAAGAACTAAGGGATACTTGGCGCGATCGCTTATATCTACAGGTGGTATCTCTGATTTCCCTCGATCTCTTTATGGGAGACTATGGAGAACAAGTCGCCGATCGGATCGCAGAACTGGGCGGAATTCTCGGCGGTGTCGCCTATGTCAATCCCGATTTAGAGCCACAACTCGATCGCTTGTTTCGCTTAGCAAAGGATCGAGGCTTAGATTTAGATTTTCATGTGGATGAGACGGACGATCCTGAGTCGAATACGCTTTTACATGTTGCTGAAGCCGCAATTAGAAATAACTTTACTGGGCAGATTGTCTGCGGTCATTGTTGTAGTCTAGCGGTACAGGATACTGAGGTTGCCATGAAGACGATCGATCTTGTCAAACAGGCTGACATTGGCATTATCAGTTTGCCCATGTGTAACCTCTATCTGCAAGACCGAACTTCTAAGCGCACGCCTAGATGGCGAGGTGTGACCTTACTCCATGAATTAAGAGAGGCTGGTGTGCCTGTGGCGATCGCCAGTGATAACTGCCGCGATCCCTTTTACGGCTTTGGCGATCACGATGTCATGCAGATCTTCGCGATGAGTACGCAGATCTGTCACCTCGATCGCCCCTATGGAAATTGGTCGAGAACAGTTACGCAAACCCCCGCAGGTTTTATGAAGCTAAAAGATGCAGGACAAATCAAAGTTGGGGCTTCAGCGGATCTGATTCTCTTCAAGGCACGTAGTTTTAACGAATTGTTTTCGCGTCCCCAAAGTGATCGCATCGTGCTTCGGAATGGACTAGCGATTGACACCACTTTACCTAGCTATTCAGAACTTGATTAAGGGGATCTTCTAAATTAGCTAGTCTTGGGTTTGAGTCCCATACCAAGCAGCATATTAAATAAAGAAGGCAAGGAACTTCTTCGTTCCTTGCCTAAAATTTTATCTGATTAAACGAACTGATCCTTTAGACTTCAACAGGTTCAGCAATCGCATCAGGAATTGGGATTGTCATGCTAGCAGGCGGTGTATTCATCTGTTCGCGATACTTCGCTGCCATTTCTTCGGCACCCGCATAGACAATTTGAGGATCCTTCACCATATCACCAGGCTCAGACTCAAGTTGCTTGGTAGATAATGAGATTCTTCCGCGCTCGGCATCTAGGTCAATAATCATGACCTTGACTTCATCATTTACATTAAACACGTTATGAGGCGTATCAATGTGATCGTGAGAGATCTCAGAGATGTGAAGCAGACCGCTAACACCACCGATGTCAATAAATGCACCGTAAGGTTTGATACCGCGTACGACCCCAATCACAACTTCTCCAACCTCAAGCTTGTTCATCTTACGCTCGACCAGAGCACGACGATGACTCAAAACAAGACGGTTGCGATCTTCATCCACCTCTAAGAATTTCAGAGGCAGTTCCTCTCCGACCAATTCTTCCTTGGGCTTCCTGGTACTGATGTGCGAACCAGGGATAAATCCACGCAGACCTTCAATTCTGACCAGTGCGCCACCTCTATTGGTAGCAAAAATCAAAGAGCGAACGGTAGCATCTTCCTGCTGGAGTTGGCGTACGCGTTCCCAAGCACGCATATATTCGATGCGGCGAATTGACAGCGTGAGTTGACCCTCTTCATTTTCATCGGCAAGGATAAAAAACTCGCGCGTGTCGTTATTTTGTAAAACCTCTTCTGGCTGGTCAACTCGGTTAATTGACATCTCCTGAATTGGGATGTAGGCTGCCGTCTTTGCCCCAATGTCTATCAAAGCGCCCCGTGGCTCGATACTAAATACAGTACCAGCGACAATATCACCTGGATTAAAGTGATAATCGTATTTGTCTAGTAATGCAGCAAAATCTTCGTGTGTAAATCCGACATTTGCATTGGTAGCAGTAGAAGTAGCAGTTTTTGTCCGATTGACCATATTGACCATACTAATGTGTGTCCTAGTGTTTTTCTCCGTAGATTGGTTTTCCTCCTGGAAATGTAACAGCAGCAGCGAATTACGATTTCTTAAGCTCTAATCAGCATCTCAGCTTAAAGGCAATCACAGCAGGGCTCATATCCAGCTTTATAAATCGAAAAATTTGAGTAGGCAAATCTTTCAGCATAGACATAAGCACTTAATTATATCTTACTTTTATGAGTTAGCTAGTCCTAAATCTAAATTTCTCGGCGATCGCAACCTTGACAAATCGAAACCTCACGAGATTTGTTAAGTAATCGCGCATAATATTAGGACGTGAAATAGTTTTTTGATTGGTTTTGAATGCTCGATCAGTTTATCGATTTTAATCCGTCATCCCTTCGTATCGAAGTGATCCCTATTATTGGGGTGCTGATTTTACTAGAGGCAATTTTATCAGCCGATAATGCGATCGCTCTTGCAGCCCTCGTTCGCAGCCTTCCCGATCCTAAACAAGAGGCATGGGCATTACGGTATGGGCTAATTGGGGCATTTGTATTTAGAATTGTGTTGATCTTGACCGCAACTTGGGTGATCAAGTACTGGCAATTTGAACTAGCTGGGGCAGTCTATTTACTATGGCTTTCAGGTAAATTTTTCCTATCAAATGCCCAAGAGCATGATGCCCAGCACCCCGTTCGCATGGCGGATAAGCTATGGCAGGTGGTTTTGCTTGTGTCTTTTACAGACTTAGCCTTTTCGCTAGATAGCGTGACCGCCGCAGTAGCAGTAGCCCAAGAAACCTGGTTGGTTTTGCTGGGAGGCGTTGCTGGAATTATTGCACTCCGCTTTTTGGCAGGACTGTTTATCAAATGGCTGGGAGAGTTTATCAACCTTGAGGCAGCGGGATACCTAATTGTGATGTTGGTTGGTATCAGATTGTTATTAAAGGTCGTTGCTGATAGCTATGTACCCCCTGAATGGCTAATGCTAACCTGTATCGCAGCTATATTTATCTGGGGCTTTTCTAAACGAACCCCTGAACTAGATATGGAATTGGAAAATGTCAGCGATCCTAATACGCTAGATCGAAAGCTTGAATTGCCGCTTAAAGAAGAAGTAAAGGACAAGTAAACCATGCTGGAATATCCGAATGACCTAAAATACACAGACTCCCATGAATACATCCGACTGGTGGGAGATGTTGCCACAGTTGGGGTTACTGCCTTTGCGATCGATCAATTGGGCGATGTTGTATTTATCGATCTACCAGAAATCGGAACAACCGTAACCAAGGGAGAGCCCTTTGGTACGGTCGAATCAGTCAAAGCCGTTGAAGATCTCTATGCCCCTGTTAGTGGTGAGGTGCTTGAAGCAAATTTTGGCTTAGTCGATGAACCTGAGAAAATTGCTGCCGATCCCTATGGAGAAGCGTGGCTTTTAAAGGTAAAGCTCGCAGACCCCAGTGTCTTAGGGGATGCTATGTCAGCCGATGAGTATCGCAGTAAAGTAGAGGGTTTGTAAAAAGTTCAGCGATGGCCAACCTAAGCAGTTGTCGCGCTAGAGTCTTCTAAAAGCCTTTTGGAGCGATCGCCCCAGTCTATAAAACCAATTTAAAATCTTGGAGAATAAGGTTGTACGCTTTCTAGGTCGCTGAAAAGATCTCTCGCCAGTAATTCCAGAAATTTCATAAAGCGTATATTTGCCACTTTTGCCCGCAATTTCTACTTGATGAGAACTGCAGGCGATCGCGTTCTCTTTCACCAAATTGTAGACAGATTCAGATACAAGCAACTCAGTACCAGCTTTTTTGTTTGCTGATTCGATGCGGCTAGCGAGATTTACAGTATCCCCTATCGCCGTCATCACTTTATTACTGGATGCTCCAACCTCACCCAAAACAACCCAACCAAAATTAATCCCAATGCCGATTTTTAAGGGGTGAGAGGCTAAGACATCAATATGCGTGTTAAGGGATGCCATTGCTTCTAGCATTTCCAGTCCTGCTCTAACTGCCATTTCAGCAGCTAGTTCTGGCTCTCCAGACACAAACAAAGCCATTAATCCATCACCCATATAACTGTTGATCACGCCACCATGTCGAAGAATTACTTTATTCATACGACTAAAGTAGCTATTTAAGACATAAATCACATCATAGGGTAGGGTCGCTTCGGCAAATTTTGTAAAGCCTCTAATATCGGCAAAGAGAACAGCAATTTGCTTTTCTTCACCAATGGAGCCCACTGACAGTTGATTTTCAACCGTATCAATATCTTCGCTATCTAGGACAAGGCGATGTACCTTAATATCCCCAACGACTTTTGTTTGGCATGCTAGACGAACATCGGTAGGAAAACCTAATTTGTCTGCTAATTCTTCCTCAAGCGCGTTTCTAGGGTTGCAGTTTTCTAGCCCCTCTAAAATTCGAATGCGACAGGTCGAGCAACGCGCATTCCCCCCACAGGCAAAGATATGGGGAACCCCAAAGGCTAGGACGGCGTATAAAACAGAGTCTCCCTTGGTTGCTTCAACAATTTGATCGTCAGGTAGACAGTAAATTTGGGGCATATCCGTCCGTAGTGGGACATTAAAGCCATAATTCAAGGTGGGCCTCGAATAAGACCTAAACTGCCTTAACTATTCTCACTATACAAAGCAGGATTATTTTACTTTATTTTAGATGGGCCGAGCTGGATTTGAACCAGCGTAGGCGTAGCCAGCGGATTTACAGTCCGCCCCCATTAACCACTCGGGCATCGACCCAAAATTTCACGGATTTCATCATAACACTCCACGTACCTTTTTAAAGATTTTTTCTGCGATCGAATTTTGGGGTAAAAATAATTCCCCACGATTAGTGTTGGGGTAATGTCGGTAAAGACTTGAGATGACTCAAAAATTGCATCATTTCAGCGGCAGTCAACTGCTGTCTAGAACGTTTATTAAACGTCTGTAGCAAATAATCTCGTCCTTGATTTTTTGTCCAACTCAATCGCTCCATTTCCACATCGATTTTGGAGATCGCATCTGATAGATCGACGGGCTCAGCCGTAAATTCTGGGATAGCTGCTGTTTTTGTTGGTTTGGGTTCTTCGTAGGTCGGTTCGCTGTTTGGGTAGTTGGGTTGATAGCTAGATGGGTAGCTGTCATTATCGGGATAGGTCGTGTCTTGATGGTTATTTTGGTAACTTTGAAACTCAGATGGATAGTTGGGCTGAGGGCTACTATTGGCGTGATTAGTTGCAAGCGTATTTACAGCCTGTTGGTTACCTGCAAAGCTAACAAATTCAGAATTTATAGATGAACTAGGTAAGGCATTGATGTTTGTCGATTGACCGATTAGAGTTGCTTTCATACCATAATTGCCATCAAAGGTAATCCCTGCAATCATCAATGCTCGTTTTATTGCCCGATCTTCGGCAACTTCGATATCTGTATCCGCTGCTGTAGCAGTACCTAGGGTAATTTCACCATGGAGAATTGTGGCGCGAAAGACGTGGAGTCCATCAACTTTTGGTAACATCTTGGTCTTGATGCTGCCCTGGGGATATTGGGTGCGAAATTGGGCAAACATGATTTACAAATTATTGAAATAATGGTTTGGCAGTATGGATCTTGTCGCGATCGCATAGCAACTCTTTAAACAGCAGGGGGGGTGTAACCTGGAATTTTTGTAAGATCGACCTGATCGATTTGGTATTCATGCAAATATTTTTCGGCATAGCGCAGATACACCTTTTCATTGACAAATAAATCAAATAGATCGGGGTCGATATGGTTCTCTTGCTTCATTTTGCCTAAAATTTGCAAGCATTCTGTTAATGTTTTCGCATCTTTATAGGGGCGATCGTCTGAACTTAAAGCCTCGAAGATATCTGCGATTCCCATCATACGTGCTGGGACTGACATTTGCTCGCGTGTTAGCCCTTTAGGATAGCCTTTGCCATCCATGCGTTCGTGGTGACCGCCTGCATATTCAGGTACGCGACGTAAATTTTTGGGATAGGGCAGTTTTGTCAGCATATTGATTGTAACGACAATATGATCGTTGATAATCTGACGTTCTTCTGGGGTGAGTGTCCCCCTAGAGATATTCAAGTTATAAACTTCATTTTCGTTTAAGAAAGGGGAAAGTTTACCCTCTGTGTCAACCCATTCATACTTGGCGATCTGCAATACGCGCTCTTTCAGATCGTCTCTCATAAATTCCCCACCAATGTTGCATTTTTGCAAGAAGGTGCGATCGCTATTTAATTGTTGAATTTTTTGCTGAAACTTTGCTTCTAAGCTAGGAACGTTCTGCGGGTTTCCACTTTCTAGAGCCGCCAGCTTCTGATTGAGAAATTCGATCTCAGCATCCCGTTTGAGCACTTCAAATCTCGTATCGATCAAATGGATGCGGTCAAAAATTGTTTGTAGTTTTGTGGCTTTGTCGATGACATGGACAGGTGTTGTCACCTTGCCACAGTCATGCAGCAACCCTGCGATCTTTAATTCATAGAGTTCCTCTTCGGTCATGGAGAAATCTTTAAAGATGCCATAGTTAGCTTTGCAGACTGCCTCTGCAATCATCATAGTTAAGTCTGGCACGCGGCGACAATGCTTACCGTTATAGGGCGATTTAACGTCGATCGCCTCTGCCATCAATTCGATAAATGACTCAAACAATTGGCGAAATTCTTGAATCAGGCGGTTATTACTGAGGGCGATCGCGGCCTGAGAGGCAAGTGATTCGGCTAAACTTCGCGACTGCTCTGAAAATGGAATAATTGCACCCGTACGCGGATCCTTGGCATTAATTAACTGCAAAACCCCGATTAGCTCGCTTTCATGGTTTTGCATGGGGACAGTGATAAAAGATTGCGAACGGTAACCCGTCTTGCGATCGAAAGCGCGAGTGCCTGAAAAATCAAATCCCTCAGCTACGTAAGCATCTGGGATATTAATGGTCTTATGGTTGATCGCGGCATAGGCAGCTACCATATTATTGTTGGGTTTCCCCTCTCGATCGTAGAGTGGAAGTGGATCGAAAGGAATAGAAACCCCTGTCGTGCCACCCATCATGATCTCTAAAGAGTCATTGATAATAATCTCAAAGATAAGATGCTGTTTATCTTCTGAAGCAAGGTAAAGTGTTCCACCGTCGGCATTTAAAATGCTCTTTGCACCCTGCAAAATCATCTCCAGTAAAGCAGGGGCGTTTCTTTGCGAAGAAAGCGCTATTCCGATCGCATTTAATTTCTCAATCCGATCTAGAAAATCTTCATGTCCGTTGTAGTAATCCATTTTGCTGAGTTTTCTAAATTAATCGAGTTGCATTCGGCAAATGAAATTAAGCAAATTTAGGTTAACCAAATATAGCCCTTTTCAAGCTTATGAAATACAGACGGGTTGAAAATGAATAACAGCATCATAATCACAAAGACCTCGCTTAAGCTAGTTCTGAATGGACTTTTTGATTAGTTTATTGTGTTTTCCTTATGCCTAAAGTGGGTTAGTGCGTTAAGTATTGATCTAGAGCTGATCGGTTGGAATTAAACTATGAGCCTGAAGTAGGTTGGGCATTTGAGGCTGGTTTAGAAGCTGCTGGTACGATTTTACCCTGCCAGTTGATCGTGTTGGTAATACTGCCTGTACCATAGCTGCCAGTAAATTCTTGACAGTTTTCACTGAAGGTAAAAGCCCCTTTCCCATGCTGTTGTGACTGGTCTTTCTCCGCATTTTCCTGCCAATCAAAGTTAAAAGTTGCATTATCAAGCTTGCCTGATATTTGTCCTTTGACTTTGCCCCTGTTTAGATTGTAAAACTCATACTGTCCCACAAGATCCGAATTACCCTTCTCTTCAAAGGAAAGAGCCCCCAAATTTGTCTGCCATTGTCCTGTCAATTTTGACTGACAAATTGAAGCGTGATTACTTTTTGTGCTAGGTAAAGTCAAAATATTCATACCAGCTATCAAAACAAAAATCAGTCCCCCAATCTCAGCTAGAAACCACAGTGAAGGGATAAATTGCGACCAATGCTTAGCTGCCGCATCCTTGTTAGATGCTTGTGAGTCTGTGACTAGCTTGTCAGGAGTTGAAGTGTCTGAGATAACAGGCGATCGCTTAAGTTTAGTGAATCGTAGTTTTTGCATCATATAGCTTGACAAAAAGGTTTACTGAAGTGCTTCATGCTGTTTCGTATTGCAATTTTGCGGAACTCTAACTAGCCCTTATTGCCTAAAAACCCATCTATGCCACTCGGCGGACAGCCCGAACAAACTTTGAAGGGAAATTTTCCATACCAAAAACTCTTTAGTATTTTATTTTATCAATAGCAAAGGTAATCATGACGAAGCGGTAGGCTCCTAAAACTCTTTCCCGCATCTGCATTGTTGATGATTAGCCCCGTCCAGTGAAAATTACGCTGTCCTATAAGGTTTAAACCTTTGCTCCCTAAACTTAATCATAACTTAGCTAACAACAGCTTTTTAACTAGGCACTTTCTTTATCAGGAGAAATGACGATCTCAGTCATAATTTCTGGCTCGTTGAGCGACCAGCGATAGGAGATCGGAATACCGTTATATTCACAAACATCCTCAAACTGTTTTTGCAAAACCATTGCCTTTCGCAACATGATGATCGCCGATTGAATATGCTCTCTAGAAGTTTTAAGTGTGGTAGCTAGGTGTGGCTGCTTGCTCGCGTTGTGAATTGCACTAAGCGTCTGACGTTCCAATAACTGAAGCAGCAGCTCATAGTGAATATGTGATGGAACAGGAAGTGACTCCACGGGTACCTCTAAGATTATCGATAATTATGGTTTTGAGTATGATTTTGAGCTTGCCAATGTCAGCGTTTTTAGCATGCGGATCGTTCCTTTACAAACCATGTTTTTTGCCACGGCTTTAGGGTAATCAAACTAAAGACTAGCCCTTAGCTTTAGTTTATGCATGTCAATGCTTATCTTGATTATTTTATCTGCTTCTTTATTGTAGGGGAGCTACTCGTTTCCGTCGCAAAAAATTTATCTACAACTTAGAATAGGCAAATCTCTGATATTTTTGCGATCGCAGAAGGCATATCTTATATTTTTGAAGATTTTGCATTCCCAAAAAATTTTAGATAAAATGTACAACCTGATACAAACTACAATTATGTAGTAAGTTTAAGTGTGAAGATGCTTGATAATGCATGCATTATTCTGATAGCAAAGCTTCACATTATAAAGATCGATAAATTCAAAGCCTCAGTATATAAAACTAGGTTCTGATTCGTATGAAAGCTGAAATTAATCAGCAACTATATCAATATTACGTAATGCTACCCAAAATTTTGCTTCCCTTATTGCAGGTATCCATAGAGTTACCCAAGGTTTTCCATAAGCTGAGAATTCATATTCTGAAACCTTCAAGTTATCTTGGAATATATCGCAGCAACTTACCCTATGGTTTAATTTCAAAACTATCTAGCCTAATGGCATTTTCTATGGGGAGGTATGCGTGGGATTGATTCAAGACCGTCCTCTCGTTGATGTTTTCCGTGAAATGAACGGTGGCATGTTTCCGCCGATGACGGAAACCTTTGAGCGTGGCAAAACTATTTTTTTTCCCGGCGATCCTGCGGAACGATTTTACTTTTTGGTAAAGGGAGCCGTTAAATTGTCGCGAGTTTACGAGGCAGGCGAAGAAATTACGGTAGCCTTACTCAGGGAGAACAGTGTATTTGGAGTGTTATCGCTGATCACAGGTAATCGTTCCGATCGCTTTTATCATGCTGTTGCTTTTACACCTGTGGAGTTACTATCTGTCCCCATTGAGCAGGTAGAAAAAGCTTTAAAAGAAGATCCCGAACTGCCGATGGTTTTATTGCGGGGATTATCATCGCGAATTTTACAGACTGAGATGATGATTGAGACCTTGGCACACCGAGATATGGGTTCGAGGCTTGTCAGCTTTTTATTAATTCTCTGTCGGGACTTTGGTCTTCCCTCGTCTGAGGGGGTAACCATCGATCTGAAACTATCTCACCAAGCCATTGCTGAGGCGATCGGTTCTACCCGTGTTACGGTGACGAGACTATTGGGAGATTTACGCAAGCAAAAGCTAATCTCGATTTCCAAAAAACGGATCACTGTGCATAATCCTGTAGAACTAGGTCAGCGTTTTGCCTAGATTTTACAAGGATTCTTGTTAATGTCAAATAAAAAAGTCCCTCTTAACAGAGGGACTTTTTTATTACTTAGAATCTATTTAGAATTCAGTCGGTGAAATTAGCCGTTGATCGCAGGAGCAGTTAGAGCCACAGGAGCAACATCAACAGCAGCCAAGT